>NZ_JBFRFR010000108.1:0-20372 GCF_052114925.1 Bradyrhizobium sp. 2TAF36
CGCTCCGCCACCCCCGGATGGGCGTTCCGCGTCAGTTCAAACGACCACTGGAGGAAATGACCTTGCAACCCCTCGACAACCCGAACGGCACGTGGTTGTCACCTATGTCTTAGGTACGTTCTGTTACCCATGTCTCCGGGTCGGACATGATTTTACTGGCGCGCTCGGAAGGATTCGAACCTCCGACCCTCGGAATCGAAATCCGATGCTCTATCCAGCTGAGCTACGAGCGCCCCGGCCCGGGTATTGGGCCGCAACCGAGAAGCGCCGGACCGCTGCTGGCAAGCCAGCGCACCGGACGGCGTTCGAATAGGTTCGAATTAGCAGAGAGATTGACCAATTAAAAGCCCTCCCCGTCTCGTTTCGAGACGGTCGGAGGCGCCCTTACCAGGTTGTGTTGAAGAGACCGAAATGGGGCTGCTGCGCGACCAGCATCATCGACCGGCCCTGATACGGCGCCGGGTGCGCCCTGGCGACCTTGCGCTTGGGCTGAGCCTGGATGTGAGGAGTCTGCCCCTGAGGAATCTGAGACTGCGCCTGAACTTGCGGCTTGGCCTCGGTCTTCCTGGCCGCAGCGGCGTTGGCCTTCAGGGCCGGCGTAAACTGGGCGAAAGTCTCGCGCACCCGCGCCTTGGCCGACATCTCGGCCAGCTCTGGCGAAGCAGCCTCCTGCACCGGCGGCTGAGGCACAACGACCGCGGCGGTCTTCACTGCGGGTGCGGCAATCGTCGGCTGGCTGGTGTCGAGCACGACACGCTCAGGCAAATGGCGATCCGACCGGATCCGGATCAGGGGCTGATCGTTGCTTGCGCTGACAATGGCCCGTGCATCCGGTTGCGATGGCAGAACGTAATCCGCCACGAACAACAGTGCGAGCAACGCTCCACCGACGAAAACGAAGTACCTAAAAATGGGCATCGGCCACGCTCCGCCCCCCGCATCCCCGCGTGGGCTCTTCGCCTTAAACCGGCGATACTCTAATTGGTTCCTGCACCCGGCCCTTGGTTCAAATGGCAACGCCAAGTTTTTCGGCCAAGGCCTGCGGACAGTAACTTTTCCGCTACCGGGAACTCCGGGCGTTACGCGCGCCGTGCTGCAACCAGCGAACACTTCGCCTGATCGGCGTTAACGTTGATGAAGCCGACAGGGATACGGGCAAAGGTCTTGCGGCTCTTCATCGTTACCGTGTCGGCAAGCACGCGGCTACGGTCGGTGAGATGACTGCCATCGCGTCGCGTGAACGCGCAGACGATCTCCAGATCCTTAACGGCATAGTCATTGTCGTTTCGCAGCGTGAACGTCACCAGCGCCTTCGAGCCGAGCCCGCCACGGCGCCAGGTCTGCGATGAGATTTTGAGGCGATCGAGTTCTGCCGCAGCTGGCGCCTGAGCTTCGACAATCGGCGAGACCGCCGCCGCCGTACTGCCCGGAGGTGCCGGTTCGACCGTTGCCACGTCAGACTTCACCGGCTCGGTGCTGTTGCCCCTGGAGAGCGGCAGCAGCATCCACACCCCGCAGCCGACGATGATCGCCGCTAGTAGCCAGAGCAGGCTTCGCCCGAACGAGACGCTCGCGATCGTCACGGCTCGCGCCAGGCGCTCGCCGCTCCCGGCGAAACGTCCCCACCCGATCCGATCAAACCTGGCGTTCATGGCTGTATCACCGACCGCGGCCTGGGCTCGTTCGACGACGGACTCGACCACTGCTTACCTTAATCCGGGAGACGAACTAAGGTTCCCGCGCTCATGCCGAGTCGGCAAGGACGGTGGCGATCACCAGCCGGGGCCGCTAACATGCGCTGCAACATCGAAGACCCCGTTGGGAGAACATGAAATGCCAGTCGTCGTCACTTGGGATCACGTCCATCTGCGCAGTCCCGATCCGGAGGCCACAGCGGCCTGGCTGCGGGACATCCTCGGCGGCGAGATCGTGCGCGCGCCGGGACGGATCGACGTGAATCTCGGCGGCGCAAAGATCTTCATCGCATCGCTCGAGGGCGACAACGCCGTCAACCCGCCGCCGCCGCACCCGCATCAGGGCCTCGACCATCTCGGTCTCACCGTGAAAGACATCGACGCCGTCGCGGCCGAGATCAAGGCCAAGGGCGTCACCTTCACGCGCGAGCCGACCACGATCCGGCCCGGCGTGCGCATCTGCTTCATCCGCGGCCCGGAAGGCATCTCCATCGAGCTGCTCGAGCGCGACAAGAAATACACCTAACGCGGCGCCGCATCTGAGGTCGACGAGAGGCCGGGCGTGCTGTCGCCCGGCTAACTCATGCTGCCAGGCATAAAGCAGCGGATGGCGACGCCCATGTAGCCGTAGATCGGCCACACCATGGTGCGCCCGACCCGGTTCGGCTCCGAGATGACGGCCTCCTCGGGCACGTCAACCCAGACGAGCTCCTGCTGCTGGCCGTCGAGCACGTGGCCCAGGCGCGGGATGCGGACACGATAATGTCCATCCTTGCTCTCCCAGTCGGTGTCCGAGAGCGCCGAGCCGTCGGCATCGGAACAGCAAGGCCCCTTGCCGCTGCGCAGGCTGTCGAACCACGCCTTCAATTCGGCATTGGTGTTGACGAACTGGCCGCGGTCGCGCGCATGCCCCGAGGGGGCAGCGAGCGCGATCAGGGCCAGGGCGCAAGTGAGGCTCACCATGCTTCGCCAGCGTGGCGCGCCGCCAGTCGGCCGTTGTGTTTCGCAAATCGTGGGACGCACACTGTACAGACGCGGCTCATCGCCGCCGGAATCGATCCAGTTGCTCACGTTTGTCTTGCTCCAGCACCCCGCGGCCAGTGCAACAATGGTTATGCATTTCGCGGGCCAACTTGATTCGCAACGACTGGCCTCGCCTCATGATCAGACCGTCATGGTGGTGTCATAGACAAGCCGGGACAACTACGGCTGGCGGCGGCAGCAGGCCGGCAAACTGCCGCGTTGCGTGCGGGAACGCGCTTTGGCATAAAAGCTCTACCGGTTACGCCGTTGGGCGATGGCGGCCGGCCTGTGGGACGTGATGAAGAACGGCCTCTATTCGATTCACGTGAACCTGCTCGACGGTCGAGTCGGTAAGGGCAGCGGCGTGATTCTTTTTCGCGACGGCAAGATCCTTGGCGGCGATGCGTACCTCTATTACACCGGCAGCTACGTCGTGAAGGACGACCACACCTTCAAGGGCGAGGTGCTGGTGCAACGGCACACTTCGCCGCGGGGCGATGACAATCCGCTGTTCGGCGGYCCTGCCCCGGTCGGCATCGGCGTCAGCGGGACCTACACGGACACCCGCGCCGAGATGACGGGCACAGCGCTCGTCGGCAAGGCCAGCCTGATTTTCGGCGCCACGCTGCACAAGCTCGCGGAAGCTGATTAGGCGCGGGACTATTCCGCAGCCTGCTCGAGCGGCGCGGTGCGCGGCAGGATGATCTGGATGCGCGTGCCCTCGCCCGGCTCGGAATCGAGATCGAGCCGCCCGCCGAGGCGGTTCGTCACGATGCTGTAGACGATGTGCAGTCCGAGGCCGGTGCCGCCCTGGTCGCGCCGCGTGGTGAAGAACGGATCGAAGGCGCGGCGGCGGACGTCGAGCGACATGCCACAGCCATTGTCCGAGAAGATGATCTCGACATTGTCCTTGCCGGACTCGCGCACCTGGATGTCGATGATCCCCGGCCGGCCGTCCGGGAAGGCGTGCGCCACCGAATTGAGAAACAGATTGGTCAGCACCTGGCCATACGGGCCGGGATAGCTGTTCATGGTCAGGCTCGGCTGGCACTCGACGTTGAGCGTCAGATTGTGTTTGCGCAAGCCCGGCCGCAGGCTCATCACCACCTGCTCGGTGAGGTCGCCGAGATCGAAGCTGCGCTGGTCCGAGTAGTTGCGGTCGGCCGCGACCTGCTTGAACGACTGGATCAGCTCGGCCGCGCGGTTCAGATTGGAGACGAGCTGCGAGGACGCATCGCGGCTGGTGTTGAGGAAGTCGTTGAGCGTGGAGCGACGGAGCTCGCCGCGCTCGACTTCGGAGGTGAACATCGCGGTCTTGCGCTCCAGCGCGGATGCGACCGTGAGGCTGATACCGACGGGATTGTTGACCTCGTGGGCGACGCCGGCGACGAGCCGTCCGAGCGCGGCGAGCTTCTCCGCCTCGATCAGCGAGGCCTGGGTCTCGCGCAGGTTTCGCAACGCGGTCTCGGCGGATTCCTTGGCTTTGCGCATCTCCTGCTCGCCGCGCTTGCGCTCGCCGATGTCGAGCGCCACGGTGACGATCCGCTCGATCTCGCCGTCGGCATCGAGCAGCGGCAACTTGTTGACCAGCCATTGCCGCATGTTGCCGGAGGAATCCTTGTATTCCTCTTCGTAGAAGCCGAGACCTTTTCGAAGCCTGAGCACCCGCTTGTCGTTCTCGTCGGTCTTGGCTGCGCCGTAGCGCGACATCAGATCCGCGGTGGTGCGGCCGAGCGCATCGGCGGGCTCGATGCCGAAGATGCCGGCCATGTAGCGGTTCATCAGCACGTAGCGCAGCTCGCGGTCCTTGACGTTGATGACCGCGGGCACGGTGTCGATGACCTGCTGGAGCAGGCGCCGTCCTTCGGCGATGGCGTCTTCCGCCCGCTTCTGGTCGGTGATGTCGCGCAGCGTGCCCTCGTAGCGGACGATGTTGCCCGCCTCGTCCTGCACGCCCGTGGCGCTGTCGGACAGCCACAGGATGTTGCCGCTGCGCTGGCGCACCTGGTACTCGAACTCGCGCACGATGCCGTCGCGCGCCATCAGCCGCTGATATTCGGCGCGCGCCTCGGGGTGGACGTAGATGGTGTGGGCGATGTCGTTGATGCTGTCGATGAGCTGCTGCGGGCTGTCATAGCCCATCATCCGCGCCAGCGCCGGATTGGCGTTGAGGAGATCGCCGGCCGGCGTCGTGACATAGATGCCGTCGACCGAGCCCTCGAACAGTTTACGGTAGCTCTCTTCGGCGAGGCGCTGCTCGGTGAGCGCCCGCACCGCCGCCTCGCGCGCCGTGTCGGCCTCCTCCAGTGCGCGGCGGAACACTTCGGCCGCGCGCGCGATGTCGCCGATCTCGTTGTCGAGGTCGGCCGACGGGATCGAGGTGTCCTTCTCGCCCGCTGCGAGCGCGCGGATGGATCTCGCGATCTTCGCAAGCGGCCGGACGGTCCGCCGCACCACGAAGCCGGCCGCGAGAATGCCGATCAAGACGCCGATGGTGCCGAACACGATGCTCTGCCACCGCGCCTCCGTCAGCGTGCGGGCGAAATCGCGCGACAGCACGTGGCCGCGCCGGGCGCTGACCTCGCGCAGGAGTTCCGTGACGCGGCCGATCAGGCGGCCCTCGGTGCCCAGCACCTCGCGGTCGATATCGGCGATCTGCCGCTCCCGGACCGCCACCGCGATGATGGCCTCGGCATAGTCGTTCACGGCCGTCTTCAGCCTGGCGTCCGCGATGTCCATCGCCCGCATCCCCTGTGCGGCCTGCTCGGCGGCGGACGGGTTGCGCGCGAGCAGCCCGAGTGCGATCCGGCTCTGCGATTCCGACAGGCGGGAGGCGAGCTCGCGGTCCGCCGCGGCTCCGACGGCCACGTCGAACCGGTCGCGCAGCGGCGGCAGCCCGGCGAGCAGCTGGGCGCGGCGGTCGATCAGGGTCGAGATCCGCTCGAGGCCATTGCGATAGGTCGCAAGGCGCTCGGTGACCCCGTCGATCATATCCTGCTGCTCGGGCGCGAGCTCGATGCGGGTCTTCCTCAGGATGTCGTTCAGCGTCGAGGCCGCCTCGCCGACCTGCTTGAACTGGGTGCCGGCGCCGGGATCAGTGACGAAGTCGCGCGCGGCGAGCCGCAGCTCGTTCATGCGGCGGTCGATGTCCTCGGCCAGGTCGCCGACGCTCTGGAGCCGCTGCAACTCGGCGAAGGTCGTATCGATGTGCCGGATCGCGATCACGCTCGCGGTCGAGGTGACGATGATCACGGCCAGCACCAGGAGGAAGCTGCCGAAGGTGAGCTGGCCGATGGAGAGCGAGAATGTTCGCTTTTTCTCAGGGGTCGGCGTCAATTCGGCGGACATTGGGGCTTTTGAGGACCGGGCTATTGGAGGCCCAATATACGATGGTTTGCGGCCCCGGGGGAACATGCCTCTAGCCGTTGAATATCCTTAATATCGCGAGCCCGCCGCCCTTCTCCCCACCTGATTATGACGTTTTGACGCTGACCGGCCGCCGGGCCGGAATCGTCATGGCGGCGACGCCGAGGACGACGCAGGCAAGCCCGATCCAGGCGGTCCGGCTCAGGGTTTCGCCGAGGAAGGCGACGCTGATGGCGACCCCGATGGGCACGCGCAGATACGCCTGTGCGGTGGTGCCGACCGAGCCCAGCGTCTGGATCAGGCGGAAGTAGATCGCGAACGCCGCCGCAGTCGAGAAGGTCGCCAGCGCGAGCAGCGCCAGCACGGAACTCAGCGAGGGCGACAGCGTCCAGGGCTGTTCGACGATCAGCGAGGCCGGGATCAGCGCCGCCGCACCCGCCAGCAGCGAGCCGGCAGCCGGTGCCATCGGATCGAGACCTTTGAAATTGCGGCCGAAGATCGCGGCGCAGGCGTAGCAGATGGTGGCGGCGACGATGGCAGCCTCCGCGACGAGGCCACTGCCGACGTCGTGGAAAGCGTCGACGCCGACGATCAGCAGGATGCCCGCCATGCCGGCGACCACGCCGAACAGTTTTCGCGGCGTCGTCACCTCGTGGCGGGTGACGACGGCCGTGAGCAGGAAGGTGAAGATCGGCCCGGCCGAGTTGAGGATGGTCGCGAGCGACGCGTCGACATGACGCTCGCCCCAGGCGATCAGCGTCCAGGGGATGACGCTGTTGAGCACGGCCTGGAACGCGAAGCGCTGCCAGGTCGCGGCATCCGTGGGCATCCTGATGCCGCGTGCCCACATGACGACGAGCAGCAGCAGCCCGGCGATCGTGGTGCGCGCCGCGATCAGCGTGATCGGCGGAATGGTGGCGACGCCGAGCTTGATGAAGGTGTAGGAGCCGCCCCAGAGCGTTGCGAGCGCGACCAGCAGCGCCAGCTCGACGGCGATGTTGGGGTCCCGTCCCTGATCCATTTTGCTCGTCCCGTCCATTCGCGATGGACGGAACCTAGCGCGTCCGCGGCCGTCAATACTTCGTTTGATATCGAAGTATCCTAGCCAACCGCCCCGACCTCGAACACCTCGCCGTCATAGCCGGCTTCACGGGGAATGCGGAGCTGGCGGCCGCGTTCGGTCTTGGTCATGACAGGCATCACCGTGACGATCGACATGCCGCGGGCGTGCTCCAGCGCGGCGCCCACGCTGCCCTGCTTGGCGAGCCGGATCAGGTTGCGCGTGGTCGGGAACGGCAGCTTGAAGCGGCCGCTCTCGCCGCCCTCCACCGCCTCTCGCGGCGACACCCAGATCGAGTCGGTGGACTCCCGGCCGTCATGGGCGCCGAGCTGATCGGGCGGTGCGGCCGCGAGGAAGAACCAGGTGTCGAACCGCTTCGGCATGCCCTCCGGCGTGATCCAGTGTGCATAGGGCACGAGCGTATCGAGCGCGAGCTGGAGGCCGTTGTCGGCGAGGATACTCAGGAAGCTGATCTTGTGCTCGTTGAGGGCGACGCGATGCTTGTCGGCGATCTCGCCGGCGCGCCTGGCATCGATCGGCGTACCCGCGCCCTTCGCCCCTGCCAGCAGGATGCCGCTCTCCTCAAAAGTCTCGCGGATCGCGGCGATCCGAAAACCGCGATCCGATTCACTTAAGGCTTCGCCGCCCGAATAGAGGTCAGCACGGGCKACGATCTCGTTGTCGCCGGCATCGACGCTGCCGCCGGGAAACACCAGCGCGCCCGAGTTGAACTCGATCTGATGATGGCGGACCATCATGAAGACTTCAATTTCCTTTGCGCCGTCACGGAGCAGAAGGATGGTCGAAGCCGGGCGTGATGCTGATGTCCCTGGCATTCAACTAACCTGCGGCGCTGGATTGCGGGCCAAGATTGGCGCGCTTGTCGACGCGGGCGACGCGCGACAGGAGGTAATCGACCTCCGCCTTGGCCGCCGGCGTGATGGTCGCGCCCGGCTTGCGCTGGGCGCTGGAAGCGATGATGCCGCGCTTCTGCAGCACGTGCTTGCGCACTGCCAGACCTGCGCCCGGCTGCTGCTCGTAGCGGATCAGCGGCAGATGCGCGTCGAACAGATCATGCGCAGCGTCGCGCTTGCCCTCCTTCGAGAGGCGCACGACGTCGATCAGGAGCTCCGGGAAAGCGTAGCCGGTCATGGCGCCGTCGGCGCCGCGCTCCATCTCGAAGTCCAAAAAGAGCCCGCCGTTGCCGCAGAGGATCGAGAGCGGACGGAGCGAGCCGTCCTTCTGGAAGTTGCGCAGCGTCGAGATCTTTTCCAGACCCGGCCAGTCCTCGTGCTTGAGCATCACGCAATTCGGATTGTCGGTGACGATCTTGCGGATCACCGCTGGGGTAAAGATCACCGAGAGCGTCAGCGGATAGTCCTGCAGCACCCAGGGCACATCGGGCCCGATCGCCTCCGCCGCCTGCTTGTAGTAGCCGACGATCTGGTCGTCGGTCCGGAGCGACGGCGGCGGCGCGATCATCACGCCCGCTGCGCCGGCATTCATCGAGGCCTTCGCCAGCGAGCGCATGGTGGCAAAGCCCGGCGCGGAGACGCCGACGATCACCTGCATCTTCTTGGCGCGCTTGACGAAGCGCACCGCCACCTGCTCCGCCTCCGCGGCATCGAGCTTCGGCGCCTCACCGAGGATGCCCAGCACCGTGACGCCGTCGCAGCCGACCTCCTCGTAGAAATCGGTCAGGCGGTCGATCGAGCGCTCGTCGATCCGGCCGTCATCGTGGAACGGTGTCGGCGCGATTGCGAAGGTGCCCTTGGCGTCGGCGGTCAGTTTCATTGGGTCTCTCAATCCTATCGGCTATCGTCTTTCCGGGATCGCGACGTCGTCGCGTCCCGGAATGACAGTTTTGGCTAAAACCGTCGCGCGCCCATCTTAATCTGCTCCTCAGAGAAGAAGATCTCCTTGGCGTGATCGGCGATGTCCTGGGCCTTCCAGCCCGTGTGCGGCGGCTTCCAGCCGTCCATTTCCATCATCCGCATTTCGCGCACGCCGCGGGGCCCGGACACGCCCAGCACCTTGCCGGTCTGGTCGCCAGACAAGTCGCTGACCATGTATAGCACGGCCGGCGCGATGCCGTCCGGCCCGAGCGCCGCACCGGGGTTCTCCTTATAGCGGGGCAGGTCTGCGGTCATGCGGGTCAGCGCGCCCGGGGCAAGCGTCCAGATCCGGATGTTGTACTTCCGGCCCTCGATCGCCAGCACGTTGGACAGGCCCCAGATGCCGCCCTTGGCCGCGCCGTAGTTGGTCTGACCGAAATTGCCGATCAGCCCTGATGTCGAGGAGGTGTTGACAATGACGCCGCCGCCGTTTTCCCGCATCCAGCGAAACACCGGCATGGTGCAGCAAAAGGTGCCCTTCAGATGCACCTTGATCACCTTGTCCCAGTCGGATTCGGACGCCTTGGCGAAGGTCTGATCGCGCAAGATGCCGGCATTGTTGACGAGGATATCGGCGCGGCCGAAATGCTTGATGGCGTCGTCGAACACCGACTGGCCGCCCTCCATGGTGGAGATGTCGGCGCCGTTGGCGACCGCCTTGCCGCCCTCGGCCTTGATCGCGTCCACCACGAGCTGCGCCATCGACTTGTCGGCGCCGGAGCCGTCACGGGGGCCGCCGAGATCGTTGACGACGACGGACGCCCCTTCCCGCGCGAACAGCTTTGCGTAGGCCTCACCAAGCCCCCCGCCCGCGCCGGTGATCAGCGCAACCTTGCCGTCGAGTAGTCCCATGGTGGCCTCTCCCTGTTTTTGTTTTTCGTGTCCCGGACGCGATGCAGCCTGAAACGCTGCGTCGCAGAGCCGGGACCCATTCTTCGTTCGACATTCTCTGGGCCCCGGCTCTGCAGCGCACCGCTAAGGAGCGCTGCGCTGCGTCCGGGGCACGTGACCGCCCTAACCCAGCACCGTCTTGCCGTTCTTGATCACGGTGACGCCGCGCGACTTCACCTTGGCTTCGAACGAGATCGTGTTGCCGTCCTTCCAGAGGTCCATGGTCACGGTCTCGCCGGGATAAACCGGCGAGGAGAACCGCGCGACATGCTGACGGAAGGCCGACGCGTCGTAGTCGGCATAGGTCTGGAGCACGCCGCGGCAGGTGATGCCGTAGGTGCACATGCCGTGCAGGATCGGGCGCGGGAAGCCGGCCTTCTTGGCGAACTCGGGATCGCTGTGCAGCGGGTTGCGATCGCCGCAGAGGCGATAGACCAGGGCCTGGTCGGGGCGCGTGACGATGTCGATGGTCTTGTCGGGCGAACGCGAGGGGATCTTGTGCGGATCGGGCTGGGTCAGGTTCGGCCCGCCAAAGCCGCCGTCACCGCGGGCGAAGCGCGAGGCAACCAGTGTTGCAAGCTTCTCGCCCTTCTCGTTTTTCAGCACGGTCTGGTGGCTGATGACGACGCCCTTGTCCTTGCCCTTGTCGTAGACCTCGACCACGGAGGAGTCGGCGGTGATGTGGGCTGCCACCGGCAGCGGCTGGTGGAAGGTGATGTCGCGCTCGCCGTCGACCACCATGACGCGGTTGAGGTTCATCTCGCCCGGCCCCGAACCCCAGGCTGCGACGGACGCAAACGTCGGCACCACCTTCAGCGGCCGCGGCGTGAACGTGCCCTCGTTGACGAAAGTGAGCTCCTTCTCGTCCATAGGATCGCCGCCGAGGCCTATGCCGTAGGCGTAGAGCATGACTTCGCGATCGCCATAGGCGTATTTCTGGCCGATGTTTTTCAGGCCTTTGAGTTCTTCATATCTGGCGGACATTCTTCTGGTTTCCTCCCGGCTCTCTCCGCGAGAAGCGGTGCCCGTTGATGTGCCCTCTCCCCTTGTGGGAGAGGGCCACGAGGTGCTCGCAACAAACTCACTGGGGTGAGGGGTTGCCTCCGCACGGAAAATTTTCTCCGCGGAGCGATACCCCTCATCCGGCGCTTCGCGCCACCTTCTCCCACAAGGGGAGAAGGAAGAACTCATAGGATGGGTAGCCGGCGTCGGTGGGTTTCGCTTCGCTCTACCCACCCTACGCAGCTTCGCCCTAGACCGGCGTGAAGAACGGCAACGGCGCGCCATCGGTCGGCTTGAACACCACCTTCACCTTTTGGCCGATCTTGAGCTTCTCGAGATCGCAGTCGACGATGTTGGTCTGAAGCGACGGCCCTTCCTTCAGCGTGACATAGGCGATGGCATAGGGGCCGGTCGGCGATTTGCGCATCAGGCTCCAGGTGTAGATCGTGGCCTCACCCGAACTCTCCTCCCACACCGTCTTGTCCGAATAGCAGAATGGACAGATCGAGCGCGGGAAGTAATGCGCTTCGCCGCAGGCGGTGCAGCGCTTGATCATGAACTTGCCCTGCTTGGCCGCGTCCCAGAACGCAGCGGTCTCGGGGTTCGTGACCGGTGCCGGATACTTTTTCGCTTCGCTCATCACACGCGCTCCAGAATGGCCGTCGAAGCGGCGTGGCGAACGCCCAGAAGGCCGCCGGTGCCGTGGGCGATGGCGAGATCGCAATTCTTGACCTGCACCTTCGGATGCGCCTCGCCGCGCAGCTGCCTGACGGCCTCGATGATCTTGGTCATGCCGCCGCGATTGACGGGATGGTTGCTGCAGAGCCCACCGCCGTCGGTGTTGAACGGCAGCTTGCCGACGCCCGAGATCAGATTGCCGTCGGCGACGAACTTGCCGCCCTCGCCCTTCTTGCAGAAGCCGAGGTCCTCGAGCTGCATCAGCACCGTGATGGTGAAGCTGTCATAGATCGAGGCGTATTTGATGTCCTTCGGCGTGATGCCGGCTTCCTCGAACGCACGCGGGCCGGACCAAATTCCGGCGGAGTAAGTCAGGTCGAGATCCTTGCCGCCGCGCGGGCCCTTCATGGCTTCGCCGTGACCGATCAGCTTGACCAGCGGCTTCTTCAGGCTCTTGGCGATTTCGGGCGTCGTCACGATCAGCGCGCCGCCGCCGTCGGTGACGACGCAGCAATCCATGCGGTGCAGCGGATCGGAGATCATCGGCGAGTTCAGCACGTCCTCGACGGTGACGACGTCCTTGAGCATCGCATGCGGATTGTATTGCGCGTGATGCGAGGCCGCGACCTTGATCCAGGCGAGCTGCTCGCTCGTGGTGCCATAGTCGTGCATGTGGCGCATGGCACACATGCCATAGGCATTGTGCGTGGTCGCACCGTAAGCGGACTCGAAATCGGCCTCCGCGCCGGCCGCGCGCGGCGGCATCACGCCAGTGCGCGGCTTGCCGGCGAGCGTGATCAGCGCGATCGAGCACTTGCCGGCCGCGATGGCTTCAGCGGCGTGGCCAAGATGGATGATGTAGGAACAGCCGCCGGTCTCGGTTGAATCGACGTGGCGGAGTTTTTTGGTGTTCAGGCCGAGATAATCGACCATCGGCCAGGCGCCGCCGGGGGCGTCGCCCGCGCAGAAATAGCCGTCGACGTCGTCCTTGCTGAGCCCGGCATCCTCGATCGCGCCCTTGGCGACCTCGGCATGGAGCTGGGCGGTGGATTTGTCCGGCGCATGCCGGGTCGGGTGTTCGTAGATCCCGGCAATGTAGGCCTTGCCCTTGATGGTCAAAACGTCAGGTCTCCGCGCTCGCGTTTCTTCTTGCTCCGTTTTTCTGAACCGCGGGGGCCAGCTTGGCAAGCGCGGAAATATTCCGTCGGGCGAGAGGGCAGCGCGTTGGCGCAACTCCCGGCTACCGCAATCTCGAAGTGCGGCGGGAAGGCCACTCTGCCACCGCGTCGTCATTGCGAGCGCAGCGAAGCAATCCAGAGTCTATCCGCGGAGGCATTTCTGGATTGCTTCGCTGCGCTCGCAATGACGGCCAGAGTCCTAAAGGTGTTTTGCCCGACGGCACAAGCGATTTTCTTTTTTGCGAAAACAACCCCATGCACAGTAGGACGGTGGTTGATTTCAAAGACGAAATCGTAGGGTGGGCAAAGCGAAGCGTGCCCACCTCTTGCGGTGCAACTTGGTGAGATGGTGGGCACGGCGCTTCGCGCCTTTGCCCACCCTACGAGACCGCCCTACTCCGCCGCGATCTGCCTCGGCGCCGGCGGCGGGCTCGCGAGGTCGGCCGCGAGCTGGGCGTAGCGGGCTTTCGCGTCCGCGACGGCCTTCTCCTTGACCGGGCCGTAGCCGCGGATGCGGTCGGGCAGCGATAGCAGTTCGACCGCGGTATCGACCGTAACCGGCGACAGCAGGCCGAGCACGGTGGCGACGTCCTTCTCGTAGCCCACGATCAGATCGCGCTCGAGCTTGCGGTCGGCGCTGTGGCCGAAGATGTCGAGCGGCGTGCCGCGCAGGAACTTGAATTTCGCCAGCACGCGGAAGACCTTCAGCATCCACGGGCCGAAGGCGCGCTTCTTCGGGCGGCCGAGCGCGTCGACACCACTGCTGAGGATCGGCGGGGCAAGGTTGAAGTTGAACTTGAAGTCGCCCTCGAACTGGTCGCGGAGCTGCTGCTCGAAGGCGCCGTCGGTGTAGAGGCGCGCAACCTCGTATTCGTCCTTGTAGGCCAGGAGCTTGGCGTAGTTCACCGCGACCGCGCGCGGCAGCGCATCGTCATAACCGCCCTGCTTGGCGGCATCGCGAACCTGATCGACCAGCTTGTGATAGCGTTTTGCCAGGCGGCCGCTCTGGTACGCGGTCAGGTGCTTGGCGCGGTGCGCGACGACCTCATCCAGCGTCATTGCGTCGAGCGTCTTCGGCGCAACCACCTCGTCCGTCCCCTTCAGCATGTCGGCGAGGCGCTGGGGATCGGCGACCGCGAGGCGGCCGAGGCGGAAGGCCTCCTTGTTCATCTTGATCGCGACGCCGTTGACCTCGATCGCCTGCTCGATCGATTCTGCCGACAGCGGGAACAGGCCTTTCTGATAGGCATATCCCATCATCATCATGTTGGTGGCGATGCTGTCGCCAAGCAGCTGCTCGGCCGGCTTGGTGAAATCGAAGAACACCGAGTCCTTGTGCAGCGCCGTCTCCAGCAAGCCATTCAGCTTGCGGGTCTGGAAGTTGAAATCGCGGTTGAGGACGAAGTCGGCGGTCGGAATGACRTGGCTGTTGATGATGCCGCGGGTGCGGCTGGTGTCGCAGAGCGAGATCGTGTCCTTGGCGACCGCGACCACCTCGTCGGCGGCGAGCACGAGATCCGCCGTACCAGTGACGATACGCGAGCAGGTCACCTCGGCCGGATGATCGGACAGGCGGACGTGGCTGAGCACCGCCCCGCCCTTCTGCGCCAGGCCCGACATGTCGAGGATCATCGAGGCCTTGCCCTCGATATGAGCGGCCATGCCGAGCAGCGCACCGATCGTGAGGACACCGGTGCCGCCGACACCGCCGACGGCGATGTTATAGGGCTTGTCCACCGTCGGCCGAGACGCGGGCTCCGGCAGCTCGCCGATGTCACCGAGATCGGCCGGCGCACGATGGCGCGGCTTGCCGCCGTCGACGGTGACGAAGGACGGGCAGAAGCCCTTCACGCAGGAATAGTCCTTGTTGCAGGACGACTGGTTGATGGCGCGCTTGCGGCCGAACTCGGTCTCCAGGGGCTCGACCGAGATGCAGTTCGACTGCACCGAGCAATCGCCGCAGCCTTCGCAGACCGCCGGGTTGATCATGACGCGGCGCGCCGGATCCTCCATCAGGCCGCGCTTGCGGCGGCGCCGCTTTTCGGCCGCGCAGGTCTGCACGAAGACGATCGCCGAGGTGCCCTTGTACTCGCGGCACATCTTCATGACGTTGTCGAGTTCGTCGCGGTGATACAGCTTCACGCCGGGCGCGATGGTGTCGGCCGGATAGGTGTCGGGCGCCTCCGAGACCAGATAGATCTCGCGGATGCCCTCGGCGTGGAGCTGGAACGTGATCTGCTGCGGCGAGAGATCGCCGTCATGGCGCTGGCCGCCCGTCATGGCCACCGCGTCGTTATAAAGGATCTTGTAGGTGATGTTGGTCTTGGAGGCGACCGCCTGCCGGATGGCGAGAAGGCCGGAGTGGAAGTAGGTGCCGTCGCCGAGATTGGCGAAGATGTGGTTCTCGTTGGTGAAGGGCGCGATGCCGACCCACGGCACGCCCTCGCCGCCCATATGAGTGAACGTCTCGGTCGAGCGATTCATCCACAGCGCCATGAAGTGGCAGCCGATGCCGGCGAGCGCGCGGCTGCCTTCGGGGACCTTGGTGGACGTGTTGTGGGGACAGCCGGAGCAGAAATACGGTACGCGAGAGACAGGCGCCGTCGCCTGCATTTGCGTGGCCTGGCGGCCGTTGAACCAGTCGGCCTTGGCGCGGAGCATCTCCGCGATCTCGGGGTTGAGATTGAGGCGGAGAAGCCGCTCGGTGAGCGAGGTCGCAAGCGAGGCGACGCTGAGTTCGGCGGCGAAGGTCAGGAAGCGTTTGTCGTGCTCGTCCATCTTGCCGACGATGCGCGGGCGGACGTCGTCGCGCCAGTTGAACAGCTCCTGCTTGACCTGGTTCTCGACGATCTCGCGCCGTTCCTCGATGATGAAGATCTCTTCGAGGCCGACCGCAAACTGGCGTACGCCTTCCGGCTCCAGCGGCCAGGGCATGCCGATCTTGTAGAGGCGAAGCCCGATCTTGGCGGCGACCTCCTCGGTGATCCCGAGCTCGCGCAGCGCCTGGCGGACGTCCTCATAGCTCTTGCCCGACGCCATGATGCCGAAGCGGGCGTTCGGTGAATCCATGGTGACGCGGTTGACCTTGTTGGCGCGCGCAAAGGCGATCGCGGCAAAGCCCTTGTAGTCCTGGAGGCGGCGGTCCTGCTCGAAGCGGTCGTCGGGCCAGCGCAGATTGAGGCCACCGGGCGGCAGCTCGAAATCGGGCGGGATGATGAACGGCTTCATCTCGTCGGTGAGGTCGATCTCGGCGGTGGTCTCCACCGTCTCCGTGATCACCTTCATGCCGACCCAGCAGCCCGAATAGCGCGACATCGCGATGCCGAGCAGGCCCATCTCGATCATTTCGTGGATGCTGGAGGGATAGAGATACGGCATCAAAGCCGACATGAAGGCGTGGTCGGACTGATGCGGAACGGTGGAGGATTTTGCACCGTGGTCGTCGCCGGCCAGACACAGCACACCGCCGTTCTTGGCCGAGCCGGCGGCATTGCCGTGGCGGAACACGTCGCCGCAGCGATCGACGCCGGGGCCCTTGCCGTACCAGATGCCGACGACGCCATCATATTTAGCGCCGGGCGAGAGGTTGAGCTGCTGCGAGCCCCACACGGCGGTCGCCGCCAAATCCTCGTTCACGCCGGGCTGGAACTTGATGTTGTACTGCTCGAGATGCTTTCGCGCCGCAAAGAGCTGCTGGTCATAGCCGCCGAGCGGCGAGCCGCGATAGCCGGAGATGAAGCCCGCGGTGTTGAGGCCGTTGGCGGCGTCGCGCCGGATCTGGGCCATCGGCAACCGGACCAGGGCCTGGATGCCCGTGGTGAAGACGTGTCCGGTTTCCTGGGTGTATTTCTGGTCGAGACTGATCGGACCCTGGTTGATACCCATTCTTGTCCTCTTCCGCCCGTTTGAGCGTTTGGCCACTTAAGCCGTTGCCTGCCCGTTGTTTTTAGCTAGGGCGCGCCGACCAACTCCGCCACTCTATGTCGGATATTTAACGCTCCGCATCACAAATCTGGACCAAAGGAAGCGCCGGGTAATAATCGCAATTTCGTGGCTGCAAAGGCATCAAGCATTTTCAATTTGTGTCACCATACCCCCACTGACGCGAAAYGACGTGAGGCTCCTATCCGGGCGATTGGTCGCAGGGGAAGCTTTCGATGCGAATGATTCTGGCTGTTGTCGCATTGTGCGGTGCAGTTGCGAGCGCGGCCCGCGCCGCCGAGCCATCGCCGGAGCTGATCGCCTACGGCAAGGCCCTGGTCGAGGCCGGCGACTGCGCGGGCTGCCACACCACCGATCCGGCAAAGCCATTCGCGGGCGGAAAGCGCATCGATACGCCCTTCGGCGCGATCTACGCGCCGAACCTGACGCCGGATCGTGACACCGGGATCGGCGCCTGGACCGACGCCGATTTCACCCGCGCGGTGCGCACCGGCATCGCGCCCGACGGCTCGAACTATTACCCGGCCTTCCCCTATCCCTATTTCACGAAGGTGACGAAGGACGACACGCTGGCGATCCGGGCCTATCTCGGAACGCTGGCGCCCGTGGCGAGCCGCAACAAGCCGCCAGAGCTGCGCTGGCCGTTCGGTTATCGCGGCCTGATGCGGGTCTGGAACGCCATGTATTTCAAGCCCGGCCTGTTCGAGCCGGACCAGAGCCAGAGCGCGGCGTGGAACAGAGGCGGCTATCTCGTCACCGGGCTCGGCCATTGCGGCGCCTGCCACACGCCGAAGAACTATTTCGGCGCGGACAAAACTGCGCAGGCGCTGTCGGGCAACGAGGTCGGCGGCTGGTACGCACCAAGGCTCGATGGCGCCGCGCGCACCGGGCTGAAGTCATGGAGCGTCGAAGACATCACCGAATATCTGCAAAGCGCGCGAAACGTCAAAAGCCATGCCGGCGGGCTGATGGCCGAGGTGGTCGTCGGCTCGACCTCGAAGATGAGCGATGCCGATGTGCGCGCCATCGCGGAATATCTGAAGAGTCTGCCGCCGTCGCGGCGCGAGACGATCGTGACGCCGCCCGACGAGGCCGAGATGAAGGCCGGCCAGGCCGTCTACGCAAAACTCTGCATCGCCTGCCATGAAGCCGACGGCTCCGGCGCGCCGCGCATCTATCCGCCGCTGCCCGGCAACGCGCTTCTGCAATCGGTCAATCCGTCCTCCAGCTTGCGCATCATCCTCGACGGCGCCCACACCGTGACGACGCCACGCGCGCCCAACGCCGGCGAGATGCCGGGCTATGCCAAGCAATTGTCCGACGAAGAGATCGCCGCAGTGACGAACTACATCCGCAATTCCTGGGGCAACGCCGCGCCGCTGGTGACCACGGCGCAGGTGGCGAAGGCGCGGAAGGGAAAGCCGTAGTTCTTGCTGCCTCCTCTCCGTCATTGCGAGCGCAGCGAAGCAATCCAGAGTCCCTCCGCGGAAAGATGCTGGATTGCTTCGCTGCGCTCGCAATGACGACGTAGATGGAACAGTGAACGAAAGAGCGCCTACCGCTCCTCACCTTCCGTGAACACGAATTTCGGCATCTCCCATTTGTAGCGCACCGCGAGCAGGCGGAAGCTGACGCCGAGGACAAACGTCAAGATCGTCCAGAGCTCCGCATTGAGATTGAGGCCGAAGGCGGTGGCGTAGAACAGGCCGGTCGCCACCGAAACGGTCGCGTAGAGCTCGGAGCGGAACAGCAGCGGCACGTCGTTGCAGAGCACATCGCGCAGCACCCCGCCCGCGCAGCCGGTCACCATGCCGGAGACGATGACGATCGGCGGCGCGGCATTCGTCTGCCAGGCGATGTCGCAGCCGGCCATCGTGAAGACGACGAGACCGATGGCATCGAGCACGATGAAGGCCACCTTCAGCCGGTGCACGAGCCGCGCGATCAGGATGGTGAGGAAGGCCGCGCCGCCGGCCAGCGCGAGATAGATGGGATGAGCGACCCAGGCCAGCGGATAGTGCCCGAGGAAGAGATCGCGCAAGGTGCCGCCGCCGAGCGCGGTGATGCAGCCGAGGAAGCAGACGCCGAGCCAGTCCATGCTCCGGCGGCCGGCCGCGAGCGCGGCGGTCATGCCTTGCGCTGCGACCGCGACCAGCGACAACAGATGCAGCACGCTATCGCTCGGCGGCAAGCTCCACATCGCCTTGTTCCCTTCCCCATCGATGGAACCGACGCGCACGGTTCCAAAATGAACAGGTTCCCGATTCCTCGCGCAAGGGCAACATGCGACGAAAGCACTAAGGAGGGCGGAACAGAATCTCGCATCTAGGGGTTGTCCAGCCGCAATAATCGAGGAGACAAAATCGATGGCTGACGACCGTTTTCCCAACGATCCGTATCGCCCGAATCTCGCCGATGATGAGTATGTCCGTGCGGCGCGACGGGATGCCGAGCTTCAGGTCGATCCCGAGCTTGGCGAAGGCCCCGCCTCCAGCGGCAAGGTAGCCTTGTTCGCAGTGGCGATCGCCTTGGTACTGGGTGCCGTGTTCTACGGACTGAACAACACGAGCACCGGCAACCAGGCCAGCAACACGCCGGCAACGCAGACCGCCCAGCAGGCTCCGCCTGCGAATCCGGCCGCGCCTCCCGGCATGCGCGATGTGACGCCGCGCAACAACACGGGACCGGGCGTGACCACGGGTGCTGCCCCGAGCAAGCCGGCGGCGCCAGTTCCGGCCGCCCCGTCCGAGGGCGCGAAGTAACGACAACAGCTGTCGTCGCCCGGCTTGACCGGGCGACCCAGTATTCGACCGGCGGCGGAGATTGAATCAAGAGGCCGCGGCGTACTGGATGCCCCGCTTGCGGGGGGCATGACACCGAGAGGATGAGAGAGCGGCGGGACCTTACATCCCGCCGCTTTTCGTTTAGCTGAACATCTTGTTGAGTTCGCCGCCGGAATAGCCGGTGCCGAGCTCCGTAAAGGTCCCCTTCTCCGCCATCTCCTTCGCGGCGCGCATGAAGCCGCCCCAGGCGGCGCGGGCGAGCGAGCCGCCGACGCTGATGCGGCGCACGCCGAGGTCGGCGGCCTCCTGCAAGGACAGGCCGGACGCGCCGATCAGCAGGTTGAACGGCTTTGGTGCGACAGCCTTCACCACGGCGGCGATGTCCTCGCGCGTCTTCAGGCCCGGCGCGTAGAGGCAGTCGGCTCCCGCGTCGGCGTAAGCGGTAAGCCGGTCGATGACGAGCTTGAGGTCGGTCACGCCCCACAAATACGCCTCGCAGCGACCGACCAGCAGCGCTCCGCTGTCGCCGATCGCCTTGCGCGAGGCCTTGATGCGCTCGACCGCCAGCGCGCGCTCGTAGAGCGGCTTGTCCTTGTCGCCGGTGGAGTCCTCGATCGAGAGGCCGGCGACGCCGGTGCGCACACCGCGCTCGACATTGTCCGCCACCTTGTCCGGCTCGACGGCAAAGCCGCCCTCGAAATCCGCATTCACGGGGATGTCGACGGCCGAGCACAATGCTGCCAGATGCTGACAGACGTCATCGACCGTAACGTGGTTGTCGGCCTTGCCGATGGTCCAGGCAAAGCCCGCGCTCGATGAGGCCAGTGCCTTGAACCCGAGATGCTGCAACGCCTTGGCGC
>NZ_JBFRFR010000109.1:0-20361 GCF_052114925.1 Bradyrhizobium sp. 2TAF36
TCCAGCGACGGCTCGGTGATCCAGCGACGGCTCGGTGAACGGGAAGAACGACGGCCGGAAGCGCATGTTGATGTGGTCGACCTCGAAGAACGCCTTGCAGAACTCGTGCAGGATCCATTTGAGGTGGCCGAGATGCGAGTGCTTGTCGATGACGAGGCCTTCGACCTGGTGGAATTGCGGCGTGTGGGTCGCGTCCGAATCGATGCGGTAGGTGCGGCCCGGGCAGATCACGCGGATCGGCGGCTTCTGGCTCAGCATGGTGCGCACCTGCACCGGCGAGGTGTGGGTTCGCAGCAGCATGCGCGAGCCGTCCTCCTTCGGATGGAAGAAGAAGGTGTCGTGCATCTCGCGGGCGGGATGGCCTTCCGGAAAATTCAGCTTGGTGAAGTTGTAGTCGTCGGTCTCGATGTCGGGGCCTTCCGCGACCGAGAATCCCATGTCGGCGAAGATCGTCGTCAACTCGTCCCAGACCTGGCTCAGCGGATGGATGCGGCCGGCTTCAGTCGGCGCATCGCGCAGCGGCAGGGTGACGTCGATGGTCTCGGATGCGAGCCGCGCATCGAGCGCCGCCGACTTCAGCACGTCACGCCGCGCGGCGAGGGCCTGGGTGACCTCGTCCTTGGCCTGGTTGATCGCGGCGCCTTGCGTCTTGCGCTCGTCCGGCGACATCTTGCCGAGCGTTGCGAGCAAGGCCGAGATCGAGCCCTTCTTGCCGAGGGACGCGACGCGGACGGCTTCGAGGGCGGCTTCGTCCCCGGCAGCGCTGATCTGCGCGAGGATGGATTGGACGAGACTGGCGAGGTCGGACACGGTCGGATCCTTTCAAAACGCTGCCGGTTGTGGCCGCAGCCGGGCCGGAACGTCAAGCCGTATAGCCGTCGTAAATGCAGGGCATTTGAACCCTATAGGCATGGCTGGCACCAACCTGAAGTCGAGGGAGAAGACGATGCGTTTACGATCCTGGGTGGTCGGCTTGAGCTTGGTTCTTTTGGGGAGCGCGGCTCACGCCGCGGAGGAATGCGCGGCCAAATCGACGTCGATGGATGACATCATCGCGGTCCTGAACGCGGCGCCGAGCTGCGACCGTGCCATGACGCTGTTCGATGCTTGCGCATACGGCGCCAGCGGCGACGTGCAATTCGGCGAAGCGGTCGAGAAGAAGTGCGAGGCCGATTTTGTCGGCCGGCTGAGAACGCCGCAGAAGCTCAGCTATCAGCGCGAGTTGCGGGTCTGCGACCGGAAGTACCGGAACAAGTCCGGCACCATGTATATCTCGGCCACGGCCTTCTGCCGGGCGGAGGTCGCCCAGCGTTACTCGCGACGTGCGCTGAAGGCCGGCGGAGCCGGCCGTTAGTGCTGGGCTTGCTCTGAAGCAGCCGCTTAGGCGGCCAGCGCAGCCTTGGCCTTCTCGGCGATCGCCTGGAACGACGCAGGCTCGTGGATCGCGAGATCCGACAGCACCTTGCGGTCCACGGTGATGCCCGACTTGGCGAGACCGTCGATAAATCGGCTGTAGGTCAGGCCGAACGGACGCACAGCGGCGTTGAGACGCTGGATCCAGAGCGCGCGGAAAGTCCGCTTCTTGCGCTTGCGATCACGGAACGCGTACTGCTGGGCCTTTTCCACGGCCGGCTTGGCGGCGCGGATGGTGTTCTTGCGGCGGCCATAGAAGCCCTTGGCGGCCTTGTAGACTTTCTTGTGCTTGGCGTGGGCGGTCACACCGCGTTTGACGCGAGACATGACAAAATCCTTCAGAGATGACTTGGTTTTCGGATCGCCGCGCGAGCGCGGCGGAGGTGGCAATGATCTTCGACGATCTTGGACGCGATCAGGCGTTCGGCAAGAAGTACTTCTTGACGTTGTCGCCGTCGGTCTTGAACAGCACGCGAGTGCCGCGCAGCTGACGGATCTGCTTCTTCGTCCGTTTGATCATGCCGTGACGCTTGCCGCGCTGGGCGTGCATCACTTTGCCGGTAGCAGTCACCTTGAAGCGCTTTTTAGCGCCCGATTTGGTCTTCAGCTTGGGCATTTGGCTCTCCTAATGGCCACAGAAATCCGCCCGCGAAGGCGGCTGGCCGTCAAAAATGCTCGTTAGAGCGTTGATTGTGCTCAGGTTTTACGAACAAGCGCGAAACCCACACGGACACCGCCACGGCAGCCCTTAATCAGCCGGGCGATGAAGGCTGGGCTTATGACAGAGGACAAGCCAAATGGCAACGCTGAACCGCCGAAACCTGCCCGGCGACTATTCGGAGTTACCACCCATATGTCCAAGCCGTGTCGCCTGGAGCAAGACCAAAATGGCCCATTTTCCCCGATCGCTTTCGTCCTTGACGGACCTCGCCCGCCCGCGCCGCTTGGCGCTGCTTGCCGTGCTCGCCACGGCCATGCTGCCCTCGACCGCCGACGCCCGTATCGGCAGCTATGACGGCATCTGGAATGTCACTTTCGCCACCACGCGGGGCAATTGCAGTTCCGGTTACAGTGTCCCCTTCACCGTTACCGGCGGCCGGGTGTCGTCCGCCGGCGGTGGCCGGGTCTCCGGCACGGTTCGTCGCGGCGGCGCCGTCGCGGTCCAGGTCTCGGTCGGCGCGTCCCACGCCAGTGGAGGCGGCCGGCTCGGCGGGGTGGCCGGTGCAGGCTCCTGGAACGGCATCATTTCCGGCGACCGCTGCAGCGGCATCTGGCATGCGACCCGGTCCTGATACACAAACGGCCCGCCGGAAATCCGGACGGGCCGTTGAACTCTCAGTCCTGAAGAGCCGGCGTCAGCGCGGCGCCAGCACCATGACGACCTGACGGCCCTCGAACCTGGCGTCCTGCTCGACCTTGGCGAGCTCGGCGACGTCGTTCTTGATCTTGTCCAGAAGCTTGGTGCCGATCTCCTGGTGCGCCATTTCGCGGCCGCGATAGCGCAGCGTGATCTTGACCTTGTCGCCCTCTTCGAAGAACCGCTGCATCGCGCGCATCTTCACGTCGTAATCGTGGTCGTCGATCATCGGGCGGAGCTTGATCTCCTTGATCTCGACGATCTTCTGCCGCTTGCGGGCTTCGGCGGCCTTTTTCTGGGCGGAATATTTGTACTTCCCGTAGTCCATGATCTTGCAGACGGGAGGGCTGACATTCGGCGAAATCTCGACCAGATCCATGCCAGCTTCCTGGGCCATGCGGATGGCCATGACGGTTTCGACCGTGCCCTTGTTGTCACCGGTCTGATCGATCAGCTGGATTTGCGCATTGCGAATATCATCATTGATGCGCGGCCCGTCTTTGCTGGCAACGGGCGGGGCTTTATTGGGACGGCGAATGGGTGGTTCTCCAAAATTGTGAAAGAGGCGGCTAGTCTGAAGGAAGATGCGTTTGCGGGCAAGCAAGTCGCGTGCGGGAGGCGAAAAAGCCTCAAATGCGAGGCATTTTGGTCACGCCCATGGGCACGCTGCAGGACATAGACACCTTGCTTCTGTTCCGCAAGCGTCCCAAAGGGCAATAGCGATGCTGGGCTGGGCCTCGGAACGCATCCAGACAGTTCAAACCGAACAACCAGAGTAAACGTTCCATGAGCAATGCAATTCCCGAAGCCGTGCTCGACTTCATCGATGTGGGCGAGGGCCCGTCCGCACGCAGGATCGCGGTGCGCAGCCGCGCCGGTCGAGGACCCGGACTGGTCTGGCTCGGCGGGTTCAAGTCGGACATGCAGGGCGGCAAGGCCGTGGCGCTGGATGCCTGGGCCGCGGACCATGGCCGCGCCGCGGTCCGGTTCGATTACTCCGGCCATGGCGAATCCGGCGGCGATTTCGCCGATGGAACCATCGGAAGCTGGCTCGAGGACAGCGTGGCGGTGTTCGAGCGGTTCTGCGACGGCCCGCAGGTCCTGATCGGTTCCTCCATGGGCGGCTGGATGGCGCTGCTGCTCGCGCGCGAGATCAGGAAGCGGGCCAGTCAAGCGTCGCTTGCGGGCCTGGTGCTGATCGCGCCGGCGCCCGACTTCACCGAGGAGCTGATGTGGAAGAATTTTTCGCCCGCGGTGAAGAAGGAAATCGAGACCAAGGGCTTCTGGCTGCGGCCGTCGGATTATGGCGATGGCTCGCCCTATCCGATCACGCGGAATCTGATCGAGGAGGGCCGCAATCACCTCGTGCTCGGCAGCGCCATCGATCTCGGCTGTCCCGTGCGCATCCTCCAGGGCGCGCAGGATCCGGATGTGCCCTGGCAGCACGCATTCGCGCTGACGCATCGCCTGCCCGCCGACGACGTGGTGCTGACCATGATCCAGGACGGCGATCACCGCCTCTCCCGCCCGCAGGACATCGCCCGCATTCTTGCCGCGGTGGCCGAGATCGGGTGAGAGTTTCTTCCTTCCCCCCTTGTGGGGGAAGGTGGCGCGAAGCGCCGGATGAGGGGTTGTCTCTGCACGTCCGAATGAGAGTTGGACTCGCGGAGACAGACCCCTCACCCAGGTGAATGCGTGTCAACGAGCGGAGCTGCCCTCTCCCACAAGGGGAGAGGGCACAACAAGAAACACTGGGAGGCAAATACAATGACCGCCACCACGATGCTGCGCACCTTCTGCGACGCCGTTGAACAGCGTAACGGAAAAGCCTTCGCGGATCTCTTCACCGAGGACGGCGTCTATCACGATGTCTTCTACGGCGCCTTCGAAGGCCGCGAAAAGATCGCAGCGATGGTCGACGACTGGTTCTATCGCACGGCGACCGATTTCCGCTGGGACATGCATGACCCCGTGACCGACGGCACCACGCTCTATGCGCGCTACACCTTCAGCTATCGCTCGACCTTGGCCGAAGCGAACGGCGCGCGGGCGATGTTCGAGGGCGTCGCGATCATGACGCTGCGCGACGGCAAGATCGTGAGCTATCACGAGGTCGCCAACACCGCGCCGGCGTTCGTCGATCTGAAGTTTGCGCCGGAACGGATTGCGAAGATCGTCGGCAAGCAGGGCGCCGAGCTGAAAGCGCGGCCTGAGATGCAGCGGCATCTGGCGTAGCCGCGCGGCCCTCTCCTCTTGTCATTCCGGGCTCGCGCTGCGCGCGCCCCGGAATGACAGTAACGACTATCGCTTCGACGGATTCGCCATCGGCTTGCGCTGTGCCAGCGCGGCGACGGTGGCGGTGCCGATCTGGCCCTGCTCGTCGTAGAGCCAGCATTCGCCGATCGCGACGCCGTCGGTCGCCTGGTGATTGACCACGTCGAAGCCGATCCAGTTCGTCACCGGCAGCCGATGCAGATAGATCGTGACGTCGCTGTTGATGTAGCCGAGCCCCTTGTCGCCGGCATTCGCAAAGGGGCTCGCGAAGTCGGCACCAACAGCGACATGCACGAACGGCGTCATCGGAACGCCGGCCACGAGCTCGCGCACCTCGCTCATCCAGAGCCGGCGCGGACCGCGCGAGCCCATATGGCCGACGATCGGCCGCGTCGTCCATTTGCCGTTCATGCCGAGCCTGGGATCGGTGGGCTTGGGAATGTCGTCCGGCTTCGGTACGTCCCAGTTCGGCGGCGACCAGACGTTGCCGTCCGGATTTTGCGTTTTGCGCAGCAGCTGGCACGAGGCACGCGCCATGCTGACGCCGCCGGAGACAAATTCGGCCTCGACCACGCGAATGCGTAGTCCGTCGCGCACCAGCCGCGTCGTCACCTCGATCGGCTTGTCGATGGTCGGCAGCCGAAACATGTCGACCGTGAGCCGCGCGGGGACGAATTCGGGGCCGGAATGGCGCTCCTCGATGGCGAAGCCGAGCAGTCCGACGATGACGCGTCCGTGCAGCGATTTCGGATCCCAGGGACCGTTGGCCACTTCCGTCGGATGGAATGTATCGCCGTCGCGGGTGAAGAAAGGCATGTTTGTCATGACGCGCGACTTTGAGGAAACGCGTGAGGAAATCAAGGGGCGGTGAGACGCGCGCGGCAAGCAACAACACCGCGGTCATCGCCCGGCTTGACCGGGCGATCCAGTACTCCGAGGCGGTCGTGATTGAACCGATAAGTCGCGGCGTACTGGATGCCCCGGTCAAGCCGGGGCATGACACCGAGAATTAGGAAGCGGCTTGCCACTCCTCACGCACGCTTTCGTCACGCTCTATGCTCGCCGCCGCGGACTTCATTGCATCGAACTCTTCCCGCGACACCAGCTGCTCCAGCGCCCACACTGCAGCGCCACGCACCAACGCGCTCTCATCGCCGAGCAATCGCCGCGCCTCCTCCGCCAGCATCGCCTCACCGGAATTACCAATCGCGATCAGCACATTCCGCAAAAACCGGTCGCGGCCGATGCGCTTGACCGGCGACTTCGTGAACAGCGCGCGAAACGATGCATCGTCGAGCCGTGCGAGTTCGGCGAGCGACGGCGCGCGCAATTCGTCGCGCGCGGAGAGCTTTGCCTCGCGTCCCTCCTGCGCGAACTTGTTCCAGGGACAGGCCGCAAGGCAATCGTCGCAGCCATAGATGCGGTTGCCGATGGCTTTGCGAAGCTCGCGCGGGATCGGTCCCTTGTTCTCGATGGTGAGATACGAGATGCAGCGCCGTGCATCGAGCTTGTAGGGCGCCGGAAACGCCGACGTCGGGCAGATGTCGAGGCACGCCTGGCACGAGCCGCAATGATCGATCTCGGCGTCGTCGCGCGGCAGCTCGAGCGTCGTGTAGATCGCGCCGAGGAATAGCCAGGAGCCGAACTCGCGCGAGACGAGATTGGTGTGCTTGCCCTGCCAGCCAAGATGCGCGGCCTGCGCCAAGGGCTTCTCCATCACCGCCGCGGTGTCGACGAACACCTTGACGTCCGATGGCGCGGTCGCCACCAGCCAGCGCGCCAGCGCCTTCAAGCGCTTCTTGATGAGATCGTGATAGTCGTCGCCCTGCGCATAGACCGAGATCGCCGCGCGCGTGCGCTGCTGCAGGATCGCGAGCGGATCCTGGTCGGGCCCGTAATTGACGCCGAGCATGATGACGCTGCGCACGTCCTGCCACAGCCCGCGCGGATCGACGCGGCGCTCGGGGTGTGCTGCAAGCCAGTCCATGTCGCCATGGCCGCCCGAGGCGATGAATTCGAGAAAATGCTTCCCGGCGTTCTCGATCGTGCCGGATGCGGTGATGCCGATGCAGTCGAAGCCGAGCGCGCGTGCCTCGTTTGCAAGCGCCGTCTTCAATTCGGTCGGATCCGAGTTCAGAAGTCGAGGTCCACGTAGGTCCGCGATGCCGGCACGCCCGCCAGCCATTCGCTCAGCAGCGGACGGAACGACGGGCGGGATTTCACCCGCGCGTACCACGCCTTTGCTGCGTCGTCCTCGCTCCATGGCACGTCGCCCAGATAGTCGATCGCCGAGAGATGCGCCGCGGCGGCGAGGTCCGCGTAGGTGAGCCGGTCGCCGGCGAGGAAGTTCCGCGTCTGCGCCAGCCAGCCGATATAGGCCAGATGATAGCGCACGTTGGCCTTGGCGGCTCGCATCACGTCGGCCGAGGGTGCGCCGCCGCCGTTCTCCTCGCTCATGAAGCGCTTGTAGATGCGCTCGGTGACCAGAGGATGCGAGACCTCCTCGAAGAATTTCTCGTTGAACCAGGCCATCAGCCGGCGCACCTCGACGCGCTCGGCGACGGTTTCCGGCATCAGGCGCTTCGGTCCCATGTCGGCGCCATAGGCCTCGTCGACATATTCGGCGATGATCGCCGCGCCCGGTATGGGCGATTGTTCCTTGTCCACCAGGACGGGCGTGGTGCCGGCCGCATTGAGCAGCAGAAATGCCTCGCGCCGCTCCCAGCTGCGTTCTTCGACCAGCCGCAATTCGAGCCCGTATTCTCCCGCGATCAGGCGGATGAAACGCGAGTGCGGGCAGAACGGATGATGAAACAGCGTAAACATGAAGCCTTTGACTATTTGATGGTGATTAAGAATCCATCAATGTTTGTGCGGCGCCACACTAGTCCTTCAAAACCGCGAGGCAAGGGCGTGACGTCGCATTTTGCGATTGCGAGAGCAGGACGAATAGGCGAGAAGAGCCCCGCTTTTCCAGCGGAAATGGACCGTAAATATGTCAGACGCAATACGGGCAGTGATCCTCGGCATCATCGAGGGTGTGACCGAGTTCCTTCCCGTGTCCTCGACCGGCCACCTTCTGCTCGCGGAGCGCTTCTTCCATCTCGGCGAAGGCGCCTTCTGGGATTCGTTTACCGTTCTGATCCAGCTCGGTGCGATCCTTGCGATCGTCGTGCTGTACTTCAAGAAATTGTGGGACGTCGCGATCGGCATGTTCACCGGCGACGCCTATGCGCGCCGCTTCGTGATCGGCGTGCTGGTGGCGTTCCTGCCCGCGGTCATCGTCGGCCTCGTCGCCGGCAAATACATCAAGAGCCTGCTGTTCAATCCGTGGGTCGTGTGCTTCTCGCTGATCGTCGGCGGCGCCATCCTGCTGTGGGTCGATCGGCTCGATCTCAAGGCGCGCGAGCATGACGCCACCCGCTTTCCGCTGCTGATGTATCTCTATATCGGCATTGCGCAGTGCATCGCGATGATCCCGGGCGTGTCGCGCTCCGGCGCCAGCATCGTCGCCGCGATGTTTCTGGGCGCCGACAAGCGCGCGGCGGCGGAGTTCTCGTTCTTCCTCGCCATCCCCACCATGATCGGCGCGTTCGCCTACGATTTCTACAAGAACCGCTCCGAGATGACGATGGACCACATGGGCATCGTCGCGATCGGCTTCGTGGTGTCGTTCATCACCGCGATCATCGTGGTGAAGACGTTCTTGAGCTACGTCACCCGCCACGGCTTCGCGGTGTTTGCCTGGTGGCGCGTGATCGTCGGCACGCTCGGCCTGATCGCACTGGCGCTCGGCCGTTAACCTCTCGAAAACTCACTGACGCGCCTCAACGCAATATAAGCTTTTGATCGGTAGGCAGTTTCCAGAGCAGGGCGGCGCGCGCCCGGCACAGGAGCTGAGCCATGACCCTCGTCAGCGGCTGGGGGCGTTTCCCGGTCGTCGATAGCGAGCTGCTGCGGCCGCGGTCGTTCGAGGCCGTGGGCGAAGCCGTGGTGACGGGCTCCGTGGCCAGGGGTAATGGCCGCGCCTATGGCGATGCCGCGATCGGCGCCATCAGAACCATCGCGATGACGGGGTTCGACCGGGTCCGGTCGTTCGATCCCGTGACCGGACGCATCCGCCTCGAAGCCGGTGTGCTGCTGTCGGACCTGATCGACACCTTTGGTCCGCGCGGTTTCCTGCCCTTCGTGGTTCCCGGAACGCGCTTCGTCTCGGTTGGCGGCGCCATTGCCGCCGATGTCCACGGCAAGAACCATCATTGCGAGGGCGGTTTCGGCCGCTATGTCGACAGCATCCTGCTGCGCACCGGGCAGGGCGAGACCATCGAGGCCTCGCGCGAGCAGAACCCCGATGCCTTCTTCGCGACCGTCGGCGGCATGGGCCTCACCGGGGTGATCCTCGAGGCGACGATGCGGCTACGACCGGTCGAAACGGGGTGGATCCGCGAGCGGGTGATCTCCGCATCCGATCTCGACGCCGCGATGCGCGCGCTCGATGCGGGCGATTCCGCGACCTATTCGGTGGCCTGGATCGATTGTGCCGCACGCGGCGGCGATCTCGGCCGCTCGCTGGTCTATCTCGGCGAGCACGCAAGGACGGGCGAGATTGCCGACGGCGCCGGTGCATTTCCCGCCGGCAAAAATCCCGGCCTCGCGGTGCCCGTCGACCTGCCGTCGATGACGCTGAACCGCTACAGCATCCGCGCCTTCAACGAGCTCTACTACCGCATGGGTGCAAGGCGCGCCGGGGGCAGTCATGTGGTCTCGCTCTATCCGTATTTCTTCCCGCTCGACAGCATCGCCGACTGGAACCGCATCTACGGCCGGCGCGGCTTTCTCCAGCATCAATGCGTGATCCCGGAGCTGGGCGCCCGCGCCGTGCTCGGCGAGATCCTCGATCGCGTCGCCCGGCGCGGCGATGCCTCCTTCCTCGCGGTGCTCAAGAAACTCGGCCAGGGCGACGGCATCCTGTCGTTCCCGCTGCCCGGCTACACGCTGGCGCTGGATTTCCCGGTGAAGGGCGACATCCTGAATTTCCTCGACGAGATCGATCGCCTGGTCGTCGCCGCCGGTGGCCGGCTTTATCTGGCCAAGGATGCACGCCAGTCGCGCGCCACGTTCGAAGCCGGCTATCCGGCCTTGCGGCGCTTCAACGCGATCCGCAAATCGCTCGATCCCGCCGGGACCATCCGCTCAAAACTTTCACAACGCCTGTTCGATGAGGTTTAAGCCGTGACGTCACGCAAGTCCGCAATTGTGCTCGGTGGCTCCTCCGATATCGGCCGCGCCGCCGCGCGCGCCTTTGCCAAGGCCGGATACGATGTCGCCCTCGCGGGCCGTGACGTCGCCGCACTGGAGCCYGACGCCGCCGATCTGCGCGCGCGCTACAATGTCGAGGTTGGCCTCCACACATTCGATGTGCTCGATACCGCTTCGTTCGAGGGTTTTGTGAGCGGCCTTGCTGCGTTGCCTGATGTCGTCATCTCGATCGTCGGCCTACTGGGCGTGCAGCAAAATGCCGAGAGCGATCTCGCGCACGCCACCACGATCATGCGCTCGAATTACGAGGGCCCCTCGCTGATTCTCGGCCTGTTCGCGGAAAAGTTTTTGGCGCGCGGCAATGGCACGATTGTCGGCGTGTCCTCGGTCGCCGGCGATCGCGGCCGCGCTTCCAATTATGTCTACGGCTCGGCGAAGGCAGGCTTCTCCGCCTTCCTGTCGGGCCTGCGCGCCCGCGCCAGCCGCGGCGGCGTCCATGTCGTCACCGTAAAACCCGGCTTCGTCCGCACGAAAATGACGGAGGGCATGAAGCTGATCGGCCCGCTCACCGTCGAGGCGCCGGTCGTCGGCGATGCGATCCTCAACGCCGTCGAGAAGAAGACCGACGTCGTCTATGTCAGCGGCAAATGGCGTCTCGTGATGCTCATCATCAAGACGCTGCCGGAAGCGATTTTCAAGAAGCTGAAGTTCTGAGGCGGTTGCGACCCACACCACAGTCTCGTCACGCCCGGCCTTGTGCCGGGCATCCACGTTCTTGGTGGCCGCGGTGAGAAAGACGTGGATGGCCGGGTCAAGCCCGGCCATGACGCTGCGGAAACCTCAAACGCTCATTCGCTGGAACTGCCCGGCCGCGCGAAAACGCCAGAGATATTGCGGGGCGATGGCCTCCAGCGAATCCCCGGCAATGCCGAGGCCTTCCAGCGTCAGCCCCGCCGCCTTGGCCGCCTCCGACACGACATTGTCGTGCTCGAGCAGCGTGACCTGGTCCGGCGTAAGCTTCAGCGCACCCGGCGCGAATTGCAGGAAGTTGGCCTGGAAGCGAGCAAGGCCGAACGACAGCGGGACCAGCGCCCGCTTGCGGTCGGTGATGGCCAAAATGGCCTCGATGATCTCGCGCATGGTCAGCACTTCCGGCCCGCCGAGCTCGTAGGTCGCGCCCGCCTTGGCCTTGCCGTCGACCGCATCCGCGATCGCGGTGGCGACGTCGCCGACATAGACCGGCTGCATCCTGGTCTCGCCGCCGATCAGCGGCAGCACCGGCGACATCCGCGCCAGCGCGGCAAAACGGTTGGTGAACTGGTCCTCGGGGCCGAACATCACGGAGGGACGGAAGATGGTGGCCGAGGGCACCGCGGCCAGCACCGCCGCTTCGCCGGCCGCCTTGGCCTTGGCATAGCGCGAGGGCGATTCCGCATCGGCGCCGATCGCGGAGACATGCACCAGGCGCGCGCCGGCGGCGGCCGCCGCCTTGGCGACGGTCTCGGCGCCCCTGGCCTGGACGGCGTCAAAGCTCTGCGCGCCGCCCTCGGTGAGGATGCCGACCAGATTGATCACGATATCCGAATCACGCAGCGCCGCTTCGACCGAGGCCGGATAGCGCAGATTCGCCTGCACGGTGTGGACCTGCCCGACCTTGCCAGACGGCTGGAGGTACCCGGCCAGTTCCGGCCGCCGCACCGCGACCCGGACCCGGTAATCCCGCCGGCACAGCGCGCGGACGACATTCCGGCCCAAAAACCCCGATCCGCCGAAAACCGTGACGAGAGTTTCCAGATTCGATGCCATGGGATCCATTCCTGGGGTCCATTCCTGCGGAAAGAGTGCGTGTTATCAGGCTTGTATCGGGCCGGTTTGCGATGCGCAATCCGCATCGCCGCGCAGGTGCCAAGCAGCATTTGACAACCGCGTCACCGAACCGTAGTAACCGCCTCCGTGCCCCAAACGGCATGCCCAGGTGGTGGAATTGGTAGACGCGCTGGCTTCAGGTGCCAGTGGCTTAACGGCCGTGAAGGTTCGAGTCCTTTCCTGGGCACCATACAATTCTGGAAAATGAGCAATTCCAGTTAGTTGAGCCCCATCTGCCTGCTTGGACGGCTCCCTTGGCCACGCGTGGTTTTGTCTCGCCCGGCGAGCGCGCTCAACCCATCCGTTCCCTCTGGCGAGGATGGCGGCCGCGGGCTCCTGGCTTGCAAGAATACGCTCGCCGTGTCGGCACCAGCGCATCCTATTTCGCAGGGCGTTTGCGTTGGATGCGACCGCCCGGTTTGCTGGCCCACAAATACAAGCCGCTCACCAGCACCATGATCGTCACGATGTCGAAAAACGCCCAGACGAGCTTGGGCGCCAGGCCGGGAAACGTCGTCGGAAAATGCAACGGCTCGGCAATCAGCAGCGCCTTCGTAACGCCCGTCGGCTCGAATACATCAGACACGCCACCGGTATGGGCGTCGATGAGCACCGCGTAGAAGAGCTCCTGTGTCATCATTTGTCCGTCCTTCATCAGAACCACGTAGTGGTTGGACGGACTGATCTCAGCGTTCGGGAACAACAACGACATCACTCGTGCTGCTGGCACCTTGCCGCGGGCAGCAGCAATCGCAGCTTCGATTGACCCAGGCCGATCGACCTCGTCCATTCGCCCTGCCTGTGTCATGACGACCCGCCGCCGAATCTCGTCGGACATGGCCGTCCTTACCGACGTGGAAACGGGGCCATGCAGGGTGTTGATTGCTCCGGTCGTGGCAACGAGGAGCAGCCATGCCATCGTAATGATGCCCGTCAGATTGTGCAGGTCGAGCCACAATAGTTTTCGGCTCTTGTTCGTGCGAACCGTGCCAAATCCAAATCGGCGGACGAATGGCGGATAGAGTATCAAGCCCGAGACGACAGAGGCGATGACGACGAGTGCCATGCCGGCAAGTAACAAGCCGCCGGGCAGCCCCAGATACAAATCCGCGTGCAGCGTATGCAGGAATTGCATCACGGGACTACGTCGTTGCGGCATCGTTGTGAGCTGACCGGTGCGAAGGTCGATCGCCTCGCGGTGGATCTGGGTGGGGCCGCCATCCGGAGTTGGCGCTGAGCGCGTCTCTACGATTGGCCACCGCTTTGCAAATTCGAGTGAGATCATCGTATCGCCGGGGTGTCGCGCCAGCGCTGCCGCGACGATGGAATCAAGCGTTGGCGCGCCCTTGCTTTCCGGGACTTCGGCCAACATTCCCGATGAACCAAACGCCTCGTCGATCTCCTTTTGAAATATCAGCAGCAAGCCCGTCAGCGAGAGGATCAGCAGGAACAGCGTCGAGATGATGCTCGTCCAGCGGTGGATGCCGGCCCACGTCCGCAGCGATCGCATGTTGGGTCGCTTCCGCGCGGCGGTACGCGACGCATTTACCAGTAGCGATGTCATGTCGGGTCTTGAGTCCCCAGCAATTGCGCGTCTGTGACAATTGACCGCGGTGGTTTCGCGCGGTCTGCCTCATGGCTCGTCACGATCACATCCGGCGCGTTGCGGTCTTACGAAGTTTTTCGAATCGTGCGTTCGGGCGGCAGCAAAAGGCTTTCGCGCTTACCAACAATCGATGCGATGTGAAATCGAAACGTAGAGCGGCGCGCCAGGATCACCTGGAAGCTTAGACGCCTTCTAGTTGGCATGGAATTTCCCGAATGCTTATTCGCTCTCGTCCCAAGCGATTCGTGTCTGGGACGGGGCATCAAGAAGAAAAGACTCCGGGGACTGCATGCTTAACGACGTGACCTTCTCGCGCGCATTCGGGCTTGCGTGCGTGTCAGTGTTTTTGACCACGACCTCATCCGTCGCACAGCAGTCGGGCCGCCAACAATCGGCGACGTCCGGACAGTCACTCCCTCCCGTGACCGTCGTCGCGCCTGAGCAGCGAGCCTCTCTCGCGCGGCGACAGCGGTCATCCAATACATCGCGCGCTGCGACGACGCGGCGGGCAGAGCGACGTGAGAACGCGCCAGTGATGAGCGCGCCTGCCACGCTTGGAGCAAAACAGGCAGCGTTGCCGGTGCCGTATGTTGGAGGGCAAGTCGCAAGGGGCGGACAGGTCGGCCTGCTCGGCAACAGGGATTATATGGAAACGCCATATAGCCTCACGAGCTACACGGAAAAGACCATCCGCGATCAGCAGGCGACCAGTGTCGCCGAGGTCCTGACCAATTCCGATCCGTCAGTACGGGCGGCGATCGGCAGCAGCAATCGCTATGACGCGCTGACCATTCGCGGCTTCCGGGTCGAGAACAGCGAGATCGCGCTGAATGGGCTGTACGGCCTCGTGCCGGCTTACCGGATCAACCCTGCGCCGATCGAGCGCATCGAACTGCTCAAGGGACCCGGGGCGTTCCTCAATGGCATGGCTCCGTCCGGCAGCATCGGCGGCAGCGTCAATGTCGTGACCAAACGGGCAAACGAGGACCTGACGCGTCTGACTGCCGGCTACATCTCGAATGCGCGGTTTGGCACGGAAATCGACGTGGCGCGCCGCTACGGCGAACAGCGCGAATGGGGCGTTCGTTTCAACGGCGGGATCGATGGCGGCAATACGACGATCGACCGTCAGTCGGTACGCGACGGAGTCGGTTCGCTTGGCGTTGACTATCGGGGCGAGCGCTTCAGGTGGTCCGCCGATGTCATCTATCAGGACGACTGGATGAAAGCGGCAGCTCGCGGCTACACGCCCGTCACTGGCATCGCGGTGCCGAATGCTCCAGACCCCCGCATCAACCTCGCCCAGCCGTTCGACTATGCCCGCGCGAAGAGCCTCACCGGGCTTACGCGCGCCGAATATGATGTGTCGAATAATGTCACCGTGTTCGGCGCAATCGGCGCCAACCAATTCACCTTCGACAAGCAGGAAGCCCCCGGCGCCACCATTCTAAACACGGCAGGCGATGCCCTCTCGACCTCTCGCTTCCAGACCGGCAAAAACGACGGCGTATCGGGCGAAGCCGGCGTGCGGGCGCGTTTCGACACAGGTCCGGTCGGTCATGAGGTCGTTGTCAGCGGCAGCGCCATGAACCGCACTGACTGGCTCGGTCAGACCAATTACGGAAACTATCTTACCAACATCTACACGCCGACCCTGCTGGCGAGTCCGGGCACCCCGGTGTCTTCATTCCCTGAGGGGAAGTCGGATTTCCTCGGTCTGAGAAGTGTCGGCGTTGCCGATACGCTCTCGATGATGAACGGGATGCTTCAGGTGATCGTCGGAGCGCGACAGCAGCAGGTCATCGCGAACAGCTATGCCCCCGTGAGCGGCCTGGAAACGACCCACTACGATCAGAGCGCCACGTCGCCTTCCGTGGCGCTGCTGGTTCGGCCGATCAAGGAGCTGTCCTTCTACGCCAACTACATCGAAGGCCTCACGCCTGGACCAACGCCGCCGTCCGGCGCCGCCAACACCAATGCGGTGTTCGCGCCCTTCAAGACAAAGCAGTATGAAGTCGGAACCAAGCTCGATCTCGGAGGCTTCGGCGCGAGCCTCGCGGCATTCCAGATCAGCTTGCCGAGCGGCGCGACCGATCCGGTTACCAGGATCTTCAGTCTCGATGGTGAGCAAAGGAACCGGGGCATCGAGTTCAATACGTTCGGTGAAGTCGGGCCCGGGATCCGCGTCCTGGGAGGGGTGACTTACCTTGACGCGCGGCTGACAAAGACTGAAGGGCACCTCCATGATGGCAACCGTGCCATCGGCGCACCGGAATGGCAGAGCAATCTCGGTGTCGAGTGGGACACTCCGTTCCTGCCCGGGCTGACCGCGACGGCGCGTACCATCTACACCAGCCAAGCCTATGTCAGCGCTGACAACATCCAAAGTGTTCCGGCCTGGATGACGTTCGACATTGGTGCACGTTACGCAACCCAGCTGGCGGGACGACCCACCACGTTCCGTGCATCGCTCACGAACCTCTTCGACAAACGCTATTGGATCGGCAATCCGACTGGTTATGTGATCAGCGGCATGCCGCGTACGTTGTGGTTGTCAATGACGGTTGACTTCTGACGCTGCCAGAGAGGCGCATCGTCCTGCGCCAAGCGCGTCACCGAACCATGGTAACCGCCTCCGTGCCCCAAACGGCGCGCAGGTGGGTGGAATTGGTAGACGCTCTGGCTTCAGGTGCCTTCGCGGCCGTGAAAGTTCGAGTCCTTTCCGGGGCGCCAGCTTTTTCTGGATACCCAGCATTTCCAGATAGATAAATCGCATCCTTGTGTTGCGTGACCTCAAATGCGCAACGAAGGGGCGCGGCCCCGCCGACCCGACGCGGATTTCCGCGATCGCTCACGATGTCGACGTATCATTCGTATCGATCGCGAGTTCGTCACTCGCGACGCGTGTGACGTCACCCGTCCGGCAATCACCTGCTCGATGTTTCGCCGTTTCCAATTCGCACGACAATCTGCAGAGCCGAACGGCTGATAACAATGATGTTGACGACGATCGACTGCTTGCTGCGGTAACACAAGCGCAAAGCTGCGTGCACGGCTGCTCCTGCAGATTATGCAACGCAGGTCTGTGATTGATGTCCGGCGCAAAACTCGGATAGCCTTCGGGAAGGCCTGACCCCGACAGGGAGTGTGCTTCGTTGAAGAATGATCAAGCGCCAAAGCTTCTTCGACGTGACTTGCTTCGGCTGACGATTGTCGGTGCCGGTGCGTTGGGTGCCGGCCAATTGTTGCCGGCGGCGGCTTCCGCAAAGCCCGTTGATCTCGATCAGAAGCGGAAGGCTCGCTATCGACCTGACTCCCAGGAAGTCAGGAATTTCTATCGCGTCAACAGCTATCCCGCTCGATAGGAGACTTCCGTGCTGATCAGGAAGTCCGATCGTCGTCCGGAGCGTGCCAGGCTTTTCGATGCGGCGGCCGACGCAGCATCGGCGAAACTGGACCGACGGACGTTCCTGAAGCGCTCTGGAGTCACGGCCGGTGCATTGGCCGCGGTGGGTGAGCTCGCGCTGCACAGCGTGCGCAAGGCCGAAGCCGGTCCGCCGCCACCTGTCGGCGCAACGGTCACGACCCGCAAGAACGTCTGCACGCACTGCTCGGTCGGTTGCTCGGTGATTGCCAAGGTCGCCAACGGCGTATGGATCGGGCAGGAGCCCGACTACGACAGTCCGATCAATCGCGGCTCGCATTGCTGCAAGGGTGCGGCAGTTCGCGACGACGTGTTGAACGAACGACGCCTGCGTTACCCCGTGAAGCTCGTCAACGGACAGTGGACGCGCATCTCCTGGGAGACGGCGATCGACGAGATCGGCGACAAGCTGCTGGATATCCGCCAGAAGGCGGGGCCCGACTCGGTCTATTGGCTTGGCTCCGCCAAGTTCACCAACGAGGCCGCTTATCTCAATCGCAAGCTTGCGGCGTTCTGGGGCACCAATAATTCCGATCATCAGGCGCGGATCTGCCACTCCACGACGGTCACCGGTGTAGCCAATACCTGGGGCTACGGCGCGATGACCAACAGCTACAACGACATCCGCAACGCCAAGACCATCCTGCTGATGGGTGGCAATCCAGCCGAGGCCCATCCGGTTTCGCTGCAGCACATTCTTGAAGGCAAGGAGCTCAACCGCGCCAACATGATCGTGGTCGATCCCCGGATGACGCGGACCGCTGCGCACGCGACCGAATATGTCCGGGTTCGCCCCGGCACGCATATCGCCACGATCTACGGCATGCTGTGGCACATTTTCGAGAATGGCTGGGAGGACAAGGAATTCCTCGCTCAGCGCGTCTATGGCCTGGATGAGGTCCGGAAGCAGGTTGCGAAGTGGCCGCCCAAGGAGGTCGAGCGCGTGACCGGCCTGCCGGAGGCGCAGGTCAAGCACGTCGCCGAACTGTTCGCCAAACAGAAGCCGTCCACCCTGATCTGGGCGATGGGGCAGACCCAGTTCACCACCGGCACCGCCAATGTCCGCGCCAGCTGCCTGTTGCTGCTCGCCACCGGCAACATGGGGCTGCCCGGCGCAGGCGCCAACATTTTCCGCGGCCACACCAACGTGCAGGGTGCAACCGATCTCGGTCTCGATGTCACGTCGCTGCCGCTGTACTACGGTCTTGCCGAGGAGGCCTGGCGGCATTGGTGCCGGGTATGGGAGGTCGACTACGACTGGATGAAGTCGCGCTTCCCCGACAAGAAGCTGATGGAAACGCCTGGCATTCCCAGCACGCGCTGGTTCGACGCAACCCTGCTCCCGAAGAATCAGATCAGCCAGCCCAATCCGGTGCAGGCCATGTTCATCATGGGCCATGGCGTCAACACCATCACGCGGATGCCGGAAGCGGTGAAGGGCATCGAGAAGCTGGAGTTGCTGGTGGTCTGCGATCCCTATCCGACCGCGTGGTCGGTGCTGTCGGAGCGCAAGAACGGCACTTACCTCCTGCCGGCCTGCACGAGTTTCGAGATGGAAGGTTCGCGCACCAACTCCAACCGCTCCCTGCAATGGGGCGAAAAGATCGTCGATCCGGTCTTCGAATCGAAGAACGACTACGACACCATGTACCTGTTCGCCCGCAAGTTCGGATTTGCCGACCTGATGTTCAAGAACATCAAGGTCGAGAACGGCGCAGTCTCGGCGGAGGACATCCTGCGCGAGATCAACCGGGGCGGCTGGTCGACCGGCTATTGCGGCCAGTCGCCGGAGCGGCTCAAGGCCCACATGAGAAACCAGCACAAGTTCGATCTGGTGACGCTGCGGGCGCCGAAGGACGATCCGGAGGTTGGTGGAGATTATTACGGCCTGCCATGGCCGTGCTGGGGCACGCCCGAGTACAGGCATCCGGGCACGCCGATCCTCTACAACACCAATCTTTCGGTGAAAGAGGGCGGCGGCACCTTCCGCGCGCGGTTCGGAGTCGAGCGCGTCGTGAAGCGCAAGGTGATGGAGAACGGGCAGGAGGTGGAGCGGGAAGATCACGATAATCTTCTTGCCGAGGGCTCGTACTCCGTCGGTTCGGAGATCAAGGACGGGTATCCCGAGTTCACCCTTGGCGTGCTGAAGAAGCTCGGCTGGGACAAGGACCTCACGGCGCAAGAACGCGAGGTGATCGAGCGCATCAATCCGGCCGATCCCGACAAGGTGTCATGGTCGACCGATCTGTCCGGCGGCATCCAGCGGGTCGCGATCGAACACGGGTGTTCGCCTTACGGAAACGCCAAGGCCCGCATGATCGCGTGGAATCTTCCCGATCCGGTTCCGGTGCATCGCGAGCCGATCTACACGCCGCGTCCCGACCTCGTCGCCGACTATCCGACCTTGCCGGACGCGAAGCAATTCCGCGTGCCCAATATCGGCTTCTCCGTGCAGAAGGCCGCCGTCGATCGCGCAATCTCGAAGCAGTTCCCGCTGATCCTGAGCTCGGGCCGTCTGGTTGAATACGAAGGCGGTGGCGAGGAAACGCGGTCCAACAGATGGCTCGCCGAACTGAAGCAGCACATGTACGTCGAGATCAATCCGGCGGACGCAGCCGAGCGCGGCATCGTCGATGGCGGCTGGGTTTGGGTGACCGGTGCAGAGAACAGCTCGCGGGCCCGGATGAAGGCGCAGGTGACTGAACGCGTCGGCAAGGGCGTTGCCTGGATGCCGTTCCATTTCGCCGGCTGGTACGAGGGAGCCGACCTTCGSGCGAAATATCCAACGGGRGCCGATCCCATCGTGCTCGGCGAGAGCAACAACACGCTGACGACCTATGGCTATGATCCTGCCACCGGCATGCAGGAGCCGAAAGCCACGCTGTGTCAGATCAGGGCCGCATGAGAGGTTAGACCATGGCACGCATGAAATTCCTGTGCGATGCGGACCGTTGCATCGACTGCAATGCCTGTGTGACCGCCTGCAAGAACGAGAACGAAGTGCCTTGGGGCATCAATCGGCGGCGCGTCGTCACGATCAATGACGGCAAGCCCGGCGAGCGGTCAGTGTCGATGGCCTGCATGCACTGTACCGATGCGCCTTGCGCGTCGGTGTGTCCGGTCAAGTGCATCTATCCGACCGAAGACGGCATCGTCCTGCAC
>NZ_JBFRFR010000110.1:0-19618 GCF_052114925.1 Bradyrhizobium sp. 2TAF36
GTCTTGTCGCCGACAACCGCGGTCAGAGCGGTGTATTCGGTGTCGACGGTCGCAGCCGACAGACCGAGCGAGTCGGAGACGGCGGAGAGCGCGGCGTTGTCGGCGCGCATCGACGTCGCGATCGACCAGTAGGCGGCGTTGTCGGAAGCAGTGGCCACGCGCTGGCCGGTCGAGATCCGGTTCTGCGTGGTCGCGAGCTGCGAGCTGACATTGCGGAGGGTCTGCAGCGCAGTCATTGCAGACGAGTTGGTGAGCAGACTTGAACCCATTTTTGATGTCCCTTTGAAGATTGAACTGTTTTTGGGGACATACCGGGCTTGCACCGGTACGACAGGGCGGCGTCATGCCTTTGGGCGGCGAAAAAGCAGGCCCAACCTGTCGTAGCGGCGACGATAGCGCGCGAAGCTTGTGCGAGGCTTGTGGCTCTGTGCCCGGACTGCAACAGGGCAGCCGAATTTGCGGCGTGCGCGCGGCAACACACCAAACGAAAGGGCCGCGCTTCGCGAGAAGCGCGGCCCTCCCCAGATGGTCTAAGGCTTAGCGGAACAGCGACAGGATGCTCTGGCTGCTGTTGTTGGCGATCGAGAGCGCCTGCACGCCGAGCTGCTGCTGGACCTGGAGGGCCGCCAGGCGGGTGGACTCCTGGTTCATGTCGGCGTCGACGAGCTGGCCGATACCGCGATCGACCGAGTCCATCAGCGACTTCACGAAGTCCGTGTTGGTCGAGATACGGGTCTTGACGGCGCCGAGGTCGGCGGCGGCCGAAGCCACCGAGTTGATCGCAGCGGTGACCTGCGTGATATAGCCGTCGAGCGTGGTCTGGTCAGCCGCGGAGTCGGTCAGCGCGGAGATGCTGAGCGTGTCGATCGACGCCGCGCCGCTCACCTTGTCCAGGAAGCCGCCCTGGGTCGCGGTGTAGAGCGAGTAGTTGGCGGTGGTCAGGGTGATCGAGCCCGTGGTCGGCGTGCTGCCGACGCGGGAGAACGACGACACCAGGTTCACGGTCGCCGGGGTGGTGGCGGTCGTGCTCAGCCAGTTCACGCCGTTGAAGGTCGCCGCATTGGCTGTCGCCTTCATCTGCTGCTGGATCTGGGTGACGTCCGCCTGGATCTTGGTGCGGTCGATACCAGCGGTCTTGGCTTCGACCAGCAGCGCCTGCAGCTTGGTCAGGCCGGAGTCCTTGTTGCCGATAACCGTGGTCAGAGCGGTATATTCGGTGTCGACCGTCGCAGCCGACAGACCCAGCGAGTCGGAGACGGCGGAGAGCGCGGCGTTGTCGGCGCGCATCGACGTCGCGATCGACCAGTAGGCGGCGTTGTCGGAGGCGGTGGCCACGCGCTGGCCGGTCGAGATCCGGTTCTGCGTGGTGGAGAGTTGCGAGCTGACAGACCGCAGGGTCTGGAGCGCGGTCATGGCGGTCGAGTTCGTAAGCAGGCTTGACATTGCGAATGTCCCTTTGATGTACGCGTTACATTTTCACGAGGGGACATACCGGGCTTTCACCGGTACGGAGGGGCGGCATCATGCCTTTGGACTGATGTGGGTGGGGTCCAACCCGCCGTGCCGCATTGCTAGCACGTCGAATCTTGCGCCGAGATTAAGATCGGCTTGAATTTCGCTGTAATATCATATAGTTAACATTACCCTCTGCTAACCATAGACCGGCACTTTTCGCTAACCATAACCGGCCGGCGATCGCGGTAGCTACGAGAACGACCGCACCAGTCCGGAGGCCAGCAGGTTCCAGCCGTCGATCAACACGAAGAACAGCATCTTGAACGGCAGCGCGATGATCGTCGGGGGCATCATCATCATGCCCATCGACATGGTCAGCGTCGCCACGATCATGTCGATGACGAGGAACGGCAGGATGATGAGGAAGCCGATCTCGAACGAGCGCCTGAGCTCGGAGATCATGAAGGCCGGAATGATGACGCGCATGTCGATGCGCTTGTCGTCGAACTTCTTGCGAAAGCTCTCCGCGGCGAGTGCCTCGAAGGTCTGGAGATCCTTGTCACGGACATGGGCCAGCATGAACTCGCGGAACGGATCGGTGATCTTCAGATAGGCCTCTTCCTCCGAGATCTCGTTCTTCATCAGCGGCTGGACGCCGGTTTCCCAGGCGCGGTCGAAGGTCGGCGCCATCACGTAGAAGGTCATGAACAGTGCGAGGCTGATCAGCACCAGATTGGCCGGCGTGGTCTGAAGGCCGAGACCGGAGCGCAGGAACGACAGCGCCACCGCAAATCGCGTGAAGCTCGTCACCATGATCAGCAGCCCCGGCGCCACCGACATCACCGTGATCACCGCCATCAACTGGATGATGCGGCCGCTGGTCGAGCCGTTGCCCGGCGGCAGCAGCGAGTTGAGGTCCGGAATCTGGGCCAGCGCCACCTCGGGCAGCACGACCAGAACCAACGCGAGCAGCAGGACTCTCACTCTCACTGAATCACCAAGGTCTCAATGATCAATTCGCGGATCTTGCCCGACGAGCGGATATTGGCGCGCTCTGTCAGGTCGTCGCGCAGATGCTGAAGCCCGCGCGATCCCTCGAACTGGCCAACCGATGCCGACCGCAGATAGGTCACGATGTCCTCGCTGATATGGGCGGCCAGGATGCCGGCATCCTCGTCGCTCATGCTATCGGTCACCATGGAGGCTTCGACACGGGCCCAGTTGTTGGCCGGCGCGGCGAGATTGGTCACGATCGGGGACAGCTTTCTCAGCCGTGCGCTGCCGGCGTAGCTCGTGGCAAGGGGCGGCGGCGTGGCGGTCTTCTTTGCGTCGGCGACGCGCTCCGCGGCCGCGAACAGATGTAGGCCTGCAACCGCGCCCGCACCGATCGCGATCAGGGTCAGCACCACAATGGCCGCAATCAGGCGCATCACGTCCCCTGCCCTCGCGGCGCGGCGCGGTCGGCGCGATTCTCAGAATGGTGCCACGGCGTCATAGATCCGATGTCCCCATCCAGGCTGCTGCACGTCAGACAGATTTCCGCGACCGCCATAGGCCACGCGTGCCTCGGCGATCTTCTCGTAGGAGATCGTGTTGGTGCGCGAGATATCGCGCGGACGCACGATGCCGCCGACGTTGAGCACGCGCATCTCGGTATTGACCTTGAACTCCTGCGAGCCGCTGATCATCATATTGCCGTTGGGCAACACGTCGGTGACGATGGCGGCAATCGACAGCTTGATGTCTTCGGTACGATCGATCTGACCGTTCCCCTTGATCTGGGTGTTGGTGTTCAGATTGGCGCTGGTCGAGCCCTTGTCCTGCCATCCGGCGACGTCCATCAGCCAATCCAGCCCGAACTTGATTTGCGAATCGCGCGAACGATCGGTCTTGTTGTCGAGCTTGGCCTTGTCCTGCATCGAGATGATGACGGTCACGACGTCGCCGGTGCGCCGGGCACGGGGATCGCGATAGAGATCCGTGCCGTCGTCCCAGGTCGAGCGATAGCTGACGGGCGTACGCATGCGGGGCGTCACCGGAATCGGATCGGCCTGTGTCCTCAGGCCGGTGCCGACCGGCGACAGTCGCGGACCGGTCAGCACTTCCGCGGGATCGCCGATGCACCCGGTCAGCATCAGGAGCAGCAGGATGAGGATCAGATTCTTCATCTATTTGGTCTTTCCGTCATCCACGCGACGCATTCCGCCGAGCAGATCGGCAAGGTGCGCCGCGCGTGCCGTCTCCATCTCGTTGAAGATCGCGCTCGAGCTCCTCGGACTGAGTTTTGCAAGCACGGCGGCGGCGGTCTCGTCCGCCATCCCGGCGATCTGGGTCGCCGCGGCATCCGGCTTCATGCGCGAATAGATCTCGACGACGCTCGCTTCGGCCTTCTTCAGGAAGTCGTCACGCAGCGCCATCCACTTCTCGTATTCGGCGCGCTTGGCCTCGACCTCGGCGATCCGCTCCCGGAGCTGGGTCTCGGCCTTCTCCAGCTCCCTGAGCTGCCAGGCCAACCGTGCATCGACGGCGGGATCGGCGACATTGCTGCAGAACAGGGCGACCTCATTGTCCGCAGGTACCGCAGCCTGTGCCGGTGCGGGCTTCGGCGGCGCCGTGACGCTGCCCGGCTTGGCCGGGCGCACGGGCGCGACTGCGGGCGCCGGCGCAGGCTTCTCGGGAGCCGGCACGGCCCCCGTGATCGCAGGTCCGGAATCTTCGGCGGCCCACGCCGTCGCCCGGAACAACGCATTGTCGCCCGGTATCGACGAGGCCGCCGGATACGGCTTCTGCGGTCCGGCCGCGCGTGCACGCGCGAAGGACAGCAGGTTGAGCGGCTTCGACGGCTTGGCCTCATCCAGCGCCAGAACGGGCGAAGCGCATCCGAACGCGCAGGCCGCGACCAGGAGGAGGAGTTTGGCTTTGTGATCCAGTTTCAGCATCGGGCCGCGTGCGATTCTCGGTCGAGACCTGAGCATTGAGCGACCAAGCTTGCACGACGCTTGTGCATCATTGCACGATGACGTCGGCCTGGAGCGCGCCGGCCGTTTTGATCGCCTGGAGGATCGCGATGATGCCCGACGGCTTCAGGCCGATCTGGTTCAGCCCGCGCACCAGGCGCTGGAGGTCGACGCCGCTCAGGATCGCCACCTGCGATCCGGCCTCGTTGGCCTCGACCACGGTCTGGGGAACGACCACGGTCTGCCCTCGCGAGAACGGCGCCGGCTGCGACACCACGGGAAGCTCGGTGACACGAACCGTCAGGTTGCCATGCGTCACGGCGACGGTCGATATGCGCACGTCGCGCCCGATCACCACCGTACCGGTCCGCTCGTTGATCACCACGCGCGCCGGCGTGTCCGGCTCGACCGTCAGCTCGCCGATTTCGGCGAGGAAGCGGACGGGGCCGATATGGCGCGGCTTCGACAGCACGATGGTGCGGTAGTCGCGCTCGAAGGCGATCTGCGCGCGGTAGCGGCCACCGGCGTAACCGTTGATGGCGTCGAGAATGCGTGTCGCGGTGACGAAATCAGGGTTCTTGAGCTCCAGCACCAGGAACTCCATCTCGTGGAGGCTTCCCTGCACCTCGCGCTCGACCAGCGCACCGTTCGGGATGCGGCCCGCCGTCGGCGTGCCCTGGCTGACGTTCTGCGCCTGCCCTCCCACACTGTAACCGGCGACCGTGACCGCGCCTTGCGCCACCGCATAGACCGCGCCGTCCGCCGCCCGCAGCGACGTCATCACCAGCGTGCCGCCGAGCAGCGAGGTCGCATCGCCGAGCGACGATACGGTCACGTCCATGCGCTCACCCGCCCCGATCGAGGGCGCCAAATCCGCGGTCACCATGACGGCTGCGACGTTGCGTGTGCGCAGCGTCGTCGGACGCGGGGGATTGTTGGTGCTCGTGGTCTCGTTCCTGACGTTGATGCCCATATTCTCGAGCATCGATTGCAGGGACTGCTCCGTGAACGGAGCGTTGCGGAGCGTGTCGCCGGTGCCGTTCAAGCCGATGACGAGGCCGTAACCGACGATCTGGTTTTCGCGCAATCCCTTGATGTCCGCGATGTCCTTGATGCGGACGGCCGCCTGGGCGCTGGCGGCGGAAACGAGCAGGACGAGCGCAAGCAGGAATCTGGTCATGATCCATCCACGACCTTGACGGTGCCGTCCGGCTGGACGACGCCTCTGATGATCACGCCGGTGTCGGTGTTTCGTACCGGGATGAGCGCGCCGGTCGCACCCGACTGCATCGCCGCGCCGTAAGTGACGATCGACAGGCCGCTGTCTTCCACCACGACCTTGACCATGGCGCCGCGGGCGATCGTCCAGGGATCCTCCACCGAATTGGTCGGAATCGGCTGGCCCGGCAGCAGCGCGCGCCGCGCCATGCGTCCGACCAGGATCTGGCGTCCTTCGATGAACATGGCAACGCCGAGCACATTCGGCGCGAAGGCGCGTTCCGTGATCATGTCGTCCCGGATCAGCTCGCCGGCGCGGATCGACACGGCCGGCACGGGAAGCCGCTTCTCCTCGGCCGCGGCGACGCGCGCCAAGACGAGAACCAGCAGCACGGCGGCCAACCCGCGCACCATCAAGCCCACCCTGTTCGACATCGAGAACACCGGAACTAGCGCATGCCCTTCGAGACCGTCTGGGCCATTTCATCCGAGGCCTGGATGACCTTGGCGTTCATTTCATAGGCGCGCTGCGCCGAGATCAACTCGGTGATTTCCTTGACCGGGTCGACGTTCGAGGCTTCGAGATATTGCTGATTGATCTTGCCGTATCCGGAATCGCCCGGCAGCCCGACAACCGGCGTGCCGGACGCCGTGGTCTCGCGATAGAGGTTGCTGCCGAGCGGCTCGAGGCCCGCTTCGTTGGCGAAATTGGCGAGGTTGAGCTGGCCGATCTGCCGCGGGTTCACTTCCGTATCCAGCTTGGCAAACACCTGTCCGGTCTGGTTGACGACGACCTGAACCGTTCCCTGCGGTATCGTGATTGCGGGATCCAGCAGATAGCCGTCGGTGGTGACGAGCTGGCCGTTGGCGTTGGGGCTGAACGAGCCGGCGCGAGTGTATTGCACCTCGTTGTTCGGGCCGAGCACCTGAAACCAGCCGCGACCGTTGATCGCGAGGTCGTAGGGGTTGCCGGTCTGCGTGAGCGCGCCCTGGATGTGCAGCTTGCGGATGGCCGTCGACTTGACGCCGAGGCCGAGATTGGAGCCTTCCGGGATGGGCGAGGAGCCATTGACGTTCGCGACGCCCTGCATGCGGTCCATCTGGTAGAACAGATCGGTGAATTCCGCTCGCGCACGCTTGTACGACGTCGAATTGATGTTGGCGATGTTGTTCGCGATGACTTCGATGTTGGTCTGCTGGGCGTTCATGCCCGTGGCCGCAATGGCGAGCGATTTCACAGCTTCATTCCCTCAGATCAAATCGACATCCGGACGACTTCTTGGTAGGCCTGCACGACCTTGTCGCGAACCGCGACCGCGGTCTGCAAGGCCTGCTCGGCCGACATCAGCGCCTCCACGACCTTCCGGGTCGATTCCTTGCCCTGCATCGCCGAGATCGACGCCGCTTCGCCCGCCTTCAGCGTCCCGATCGCGTCCGTCGTCACCTGCTTCAACACCGATTCGAATCCGACATCGTCGGTGGACTGAATGGCGGTCGGCGCCGCCGGCGCGATGGCCTGCGTCTCGGTCGCGCGGCTCGCCGCTTGCCCGGCGGAACTCGCGGTGGATGAAATTGCCTCAAGCATTGTCAGCTCCTCAGCAGGTCGATGGTCATGCCCAGCATCGACCGCACCTGTTTCACGACCTGGAGATTGGCTTCATAGGACCGGTTGACTTCCCGCATGTCGGCCATCTCGATCATCATGTTGACGTTCGGCAGCTTGACGTAACCGGCCTTGTCGGCGGCGGGATGTCCCGGCTCGTACTCCACGCGGTACGGCGTGGTGTCGACCCCGATCTCCTTGACCTTCGCAAGCTGCGCGCCCGAGGCGCGGTCCATGGCGGCATCGAAGGTGATGGTCTTGCGCTGATACGGATCGGCGCCGGCCGTGCGTCCCGTCGAGGTCGCATTGGCAAGGTTTTCCGAAACGATGCGCATGCGGGTCGACTGCGCTTCGAGCCCGGAGCTCGCGACCGTCAATGACGCTTGCAGTGAGTCCAGCACGTCAATTCACCTCAGCTCTTCGCGCTCGACAGCAGCATGCGGTGGAACGACCGCACGACCGCCGAGTTCATCGAGTAGTCGCGACTGACGTCGCTGCCCTTGATCATTTCCTGCTCGAGGCTGACGGAGTTGCCGGAATGAACCACTTCCCAGCTGTCCTTCTTCGCGGTCTTCCGCGTATCGGTCTCGGCCGCGGACAATTGCATGTGCGAGGGCGACGTCGTCGCGAGCCTGACCGGCGTGGCGTCGAGCACCTTGTTGAAGGGCTCGACGTCGCGCGCCTTGAAGCCCGGCGTATTGGCGTTGGCGACGTTGGTCGCAATGGTCGACTGGCGAAGCTCGAGGTACCGCGCCTGCGACGATGCGAGTTCGAAGAGATAAAGCGGTCCCACGACGGCCCCATGCTGATTTCTTAAGATTAAGTTTAGGGCCGCAAGCTTTCGTCAAGCTGATGCAGCCGACGCTATGCTCGGAAATCTACTGAACCTTCTCGGTCCGCGGCGCCTGCTTGGACTGCAGGAAGTAGATGATCTCGGCGACCGGCCGGAAGAATTCCGCCGGAATCACCTGGTCGACCTGAACCGCCTCATAGAGCGCGCGCGCCAGCGCCTTGTTCTCGATCACCGGGATCCGGTTCTGCTCCGCGACTTCGCGGATCTTGAGCGCGATCACGTCCATGCCCTTGGCGACCACCATGGGCGCTGCGTTTTCCTCGCGCTTGTAGCGCAGGGCGATCGCGAAGTGCGTCGGGTTGGCGATCACCAGCGTCGCACGCGAGGCGGACGCGATCATGCGTTGGCGCGAGCGGTCGCGCGCCAGCGAGCGCAGGCGCGCCTTGATCAGTGGATCGCCCTCCGCCTGCTTGTGCTCGTCCTTGATCTCCTGCTTGGTCATGCGCAGCTCGCGCCGCCAGTGGAAGCGCGCCCAGGCGAGATCGATCGCGACCAGGACGATGGTGGCGATGCAGATCGCCGAGACGATCCGCATCGCGATGTTGAGAATCATCTCCGGCAGCGCGACCGGATCCGTATACATCGCCTCGAACGCCCTGGCTTCGGACGAGCGCAGCACGAACACGACGACGACCGTCACCGAGACGAGCTTGAACAGCGACTTGGCGAATTCGACGAGGCCCTGCGTTCCGAACAGCCGGCTCCAGCCGCTGATCGGGGAGATTCGCGACAGCTGCGGCTTGATCCGCTCCAGCACCAGGCGCGGCGCATTCTGCAGCAACGATGCGGCGAGGCCGAACACCGCCAGGGTGACGACCAGCGGCACCAGGAATCGCAACGCCTCGAGGCCCACCACCGTGAGCAGGTTGCGCGCGTCCGCGCCGTTGCTGAGAGGGAAGCCTTCGGGATCGTCAAGCAGGCTCTTCAGCGTCGGCGTCAATTGCTGTACGCCCTGGCCGATCAGGAACGCCTGGATCACCATCAGCGCGGCCATCGAGGCAAAGATAGAAGCCTCCCGAGAGACCGGGATTTTGCCCTGTTCGAGCGAATCGCGGACTTTTTTCTCGGTCGGCTCTTCTGTCTTGCTCTCCTGATCGGATGTTTCTGCCATGCCCGTTCAGCGGTCAGCGGAAGACCAGCTCATCCTCCTGCTCGGGGTTGAGCTCGATTTCGCCCTTTTCCGCCAGGTCGAGTGCAAGGTCGGTGATGACGCGGCGCGCCTCCAGCACGTCGCGCTGGTTCGACGGCTCGCCGATGGCGAGTTCGTGCTCGACGACGCGGCGGACACGCGAGGCAACCGAGGACAGGATGAGTTCGCGAAAATGCTTGTCGGTGCCCTTCAGCGCGATAACGATGCGATCGGTCGGCACCTGGTCGAAGATCATGGTGCGCGCCTTCGGGGTCAAATTGACCACGTCGTCGAAGGTGAACAGCAATTCCTTCAGAACTTCGGCCGACTTCGGACGCTTCTCCGACAAGCTCTTCAGCATGTCCTCGATATGGCCGCGCTCCATCTTGTTGATGATGTCCGCAACGCGCGCGTAGGTGTCGGCGCCGAGGTTGCGAGCGAAATTGAGCGTCAGGTCCTCGTGCAAGGTCTTCTCGAGGACTTTCATGGCGTCGTCGACGATCGGCTTGAGGCTGAGGACGCGCCGCATCAGTTCATTGCGCAGGCTCGACGGCAGCTGGCTCATCACCTTGGCGGCGCAGGACGGCTTGACCTTGGACAGGATCAGCGCCGCGGTTTGCGGATGCTCCTTGGAGAGGTACGTCGCCAGCGAGTTTTCCGACACCGACGAGACGCGGTCCCACACCGACCGGCTCGAATTGCCGAGCAGGTCCGACATGATTGCCGAGACCTGGTCGGCCGGCAGCACATCGCCGAGCACGGCTTCGAGACCGCCGATGGTGCCGAGAATGTTGGCGCCCATCGAGAATTGCTGGGCGAACTCCTCGACGATCGACTCGAGCTCCTGCGCGGTGATCGGCCGCAGCTCGGCCGCGGCCTTGGTGACGATGCGAATATCCTGCGGCTCGAACTGCGAGAGCACGCTCGCGGCCGCCTGCCGGCCCATGGCCAGCAGGAGTGCCGCGACCTTTTCCGTTCCGCCCAGCGTGGCAACGCCTCGCTGCTTGATAGGAGCGACGCCGACCTGTGCCGCCATGATCAGGTATCACCCTGCCCCAGCGGTCCGACGATCTCGGTGAGCGAGACGCCGAAGCGGGAATTGTCCTCTTCGACGACAACCACTTCGCCGCGGGCAACGACGCGGCCGTTGACCACGACGTCGACGGGCTCGCCGACGCGGTGATCGAGCGGAACCACCGCGCCGCGGCCGAGTTTCATCAGATTCGCGACGGGAATGGTCGCTGATCCCAGCACCACCTGCATCGTGACAGGAATGCGCAGGATGGCATCGACATTGGCGAATTTGCCGGTTTCCTCCGCCGTGCGCGCGGCGATCTCCGCCAGCCGCTCCAGCGGAGACGCATCGGTCTCTCCCGATGCCGATGCAGACTCATATTCGAAAGATTGCGCCATTTGGTATCGCCTCTTGGTATTTCCGCTCCCGGAGCGCCGCGACGGTCCGATCGCACGTGTTCTGCAAGTCCCGAATTCAATGCTTGTTCGCCTCGGCGCCGCTCACGGTTGAGGCCGGTTGGAGCCCGCTCCGCGCGTCGAGCGCCGCGATCGCCTCGTGGGCCTGATCTATCTTCGTGCTCAGCACATTGGCGAGCCGGCCGAGATTTGCGGTGGAATCATGCGCGGCGGTGATGACGGTGTCGAAGGCGCCCGCCGTCTCGTGGACGATGGTCGAGAACTCGCCCTGGTAACTGCGCAGCCGCGCCAGTTCGCGGTGCATCCGGGTCACCCTCATGCTGGTGAAGGCCAGCGCGATCAGCAGCACGGCATCAACGAGATAGGATATCATCGACGAACTCCCGCTTCTGATCGACGGGATCCGCCACCTGCATGGCGTAATAGCCATCGAGCTGGCCGATCTGACACCAGAACAGCACCTGGTTGTTGCTCTCGAGCCGGGCCAGCGTGCGCGGCGTGGCCTCGAGCTCCAGAACCTGCCCCACCTTGAATTGCACGACGTCCTCGAGGGAAATCATCTTCTCGTCGAGCACCGCGCTCAGCGTCACTTCGGTACGGTGAACCTCGCTCTCCATCTGCTCGCGCCAGCGCGGATCAGCCGCGCGGCCGTCGCTGACGACGACGTGGGCGAGCTTCTGCCTGAGCGGATTGAGCGCGGAGTGCGGAATGATCAGGAACATCTGGCCGCCGCGATAGAGCGCCTGCACCATCATGTTCGCGCAGATCGACATATTGCTGGCGCGCCCAATCGCGAGCGACGCCATCGCCGTCTCGACTCGCTCGACACGGAAGGTGACATTGGAGGTGCCGGCGAAGGCGCCCTGCAGCGCCTTGGCGAACCGCTCAAACAGCGCCTGGACCAGCCGGATCTCGATGTTCGAGAAGGTGCGTTCGACGTCGAGCGGCGGTTCGGCGCCGTCGGAGCCGAACATCGCCTCGACCATCGTGAACACGAAGTCGCGATCCAGCATGATGATGACGCGCGAGTCCCACTGCTCGGCATAGAGCACGGCGGCAACCGCGTTGCCCTCGTAATCCTTGATGATGTCGCCGAGCGGGTCGTTGGTGATGCCGTTGACGGAGAAGTAGCACGGCGTTCCCGCCATCGGCTGCAGGCTGTCGGTGCACGATGCCGCCATGCGATCGAAGATCACATTGAGCATCGGCATGCGCTCGATCGATATGCCGGCGGCGTCCAGCAGGTAGTTCGGCAGCTGCTTCCGCTGATCGACGTCGAGGTCTTCCGTCATCATGCGCGGGCAGCCTTCGGTTCAGCCTCGGTCGCGACGGCCTTGGGACCCGCGATCGTCTCGTTCTCGACCACGTCGATCGACGGCCGTTCGCCGCTCGCGATCATCTTGCGACCGTGCTCGACGGCGATCTGCGGCATGGCGCCGTTCATGAACGCCAGAAGCGTCTGCTTGACGATGATGTAGGGCCGGCAGCGCTTCTCTCGCGTCATCTTGATCTTGATCGCGAAGGGCGAGAGGACGCCGTAGGACAGGAAGATGCCGGCGAAGGTGCCGACGAGCGCCGCGCCGATGAAGCCGCCAAGGAGCTTCGGCGACTGGTCGAGCGCGCCCATGGCCTTGATGACGCCGAGCACGGCGGCGACGATGCCGAGCGCCGGCAGCGCCTCGGACACGACCACCATCGAATTGTAGGGCGCCAGCTTGGCCTTCACGATGGTGTGGATCTCTTCGTCCATCAGCGCTTCGATCTCGTGCGTGCGCGCATTGCCCATGATGATGAGGCGGACATAGTCGCAGATGAACTGCAGCAACGGCGGGTCCCCAAGGACGCTCGGGAACGCCTTGAAGATCTCCGAGGACGCGGGATCGTCGATATGCGCCTCGACCTCGTTGCGGCCCTTGCCCCGCAGCTCCCGCATCAGGGCATGGAGCGCTCCGAGCAGATCGAGGTAATAGCGCTCACTCGGCACCGCGCCGGTGATGGCCTGCATGCAGGCCACGCCGGTATCAACGACCGTTTTCCACGGATTGGCGACGATGAAGGTGCCGATCGCGGTGCCCAGGATGATCACGAATTCCCACGGCTGCATGAGCACGGCCAGATGCCCGCCCATGGCGGCAAATCCGCCGAGCAGTGCCGCTACCGTGATGAAAATCCCCACGAAACTGAGCAACGCGCCACTCCATCGCCGATCCCATCGGGAATATCTAGTCGGCGACGCTTGCGCGAGGCTGGCTTCGTGGTCGCCAGCCCCGCGCAAGCAATTGGCGGCAGCTTGAGACGAAGTCGCAACGGCGGCCAGAGGGGCGCGTGCCATGCTATCCACGATCGCGGACTACACCAGACTGACCAAGGATATGGGCAAATCGCTGACACAGGTCGCGGCCCAGCCGGACGTCAGCCGCGACACCGATTATTTTCTCAGCCATATCGGCAATGTGAAGACGATCGACGACTTCCTGAAGGACTATCGCCTCTACTCCTATGCGATGAAGGCCTTTGGTCTCAGCGACATGACCTATGCCAAGGCGTTCATGCGCAAGGTGCTGACCGAGGGTGTCTCCGACTCCAAGAGCTTCGCCAACAAGCTGACCGACACCCGCTACCGGCAGTTCGCCGCCGCCTTCAATTTCGCCGCCCTCGGCGACAAAGCGACCCAGACCGCCGCCGCCACGACCGGTACGGCGACCCAATACGTCACGCAGACGATGGAGGAGAAGGCCGGCGACCAGAACGAGGGTCTGCGGCTGGCGCTCTATTTCACCCGCAAGGCCTCCACCATCAGCACTTCCTACCAGATCCTCGCCGACAAGGCGATGACGCAGGTGGTCCAGACCGCGCTCGGGCTGCCGTCGACCATCAGCGCGGCAGACATCGACGCCCAGGCCAAGCTGATCACGAGCAAGATCGACCTCACCGATTTCCAGGACCCGGCCAAGGTCACCAAGTTCGTGCAGCGCTTCGCCGCGATGTGGGATGCGACCCAGGCCCAGAACGACATCAACAATGGCAACTCGACCAACTCCGCGCTGGTCCTGATCGGCGGCGCGTCGTCGATGGCCGGCCTGGATACCGACATGCTCACGAAGCTTCAGTCCATCCGGTTCGGAAAGTAAGTCATGCAATCGGCCCTCTATGTGGGATTGTCGGCGCAGGTCGCCCTCGAAAAGCGCCTCCAGACGATCGCCAACAACGTCGCCAACGTCAACACGGCGGCATTCCGCACCGACGTCGTGAAGTTCGAGACCGTGCTGTCGAAGGCCGGCGCGAACCCGGTCGCCTTCTCCTCGCCCGGCGACAACATCATCTCGCGCGAGATGGGCAGCATCACCGAGAGCGGAAACCCGCTCGACGTCGCCGTGGTCGGACAGGGCTGGATCGCCTTCGCCGGCCCGAACGGCACGGTCTATACGCGCGACGGCCGCCTCCAGCTCGCCCCCAACGGCGATCTTCAGACCGTGTCCGGCTTCCCCGTGATCGATGCCGGCGGCGCGCAGATCACGCTCGACCCGAACGGCGGACCGATCGCGATCGCCCGCAGCGGCGCGATCACCCAGGACAACAACGAGATCGGCTCCATCGGCCTGTTCAACATTCCCGCCGATGCCAATCTCGAGCGCTACGGCAATTCCGGCGTCACGCCGGACCGGCCCGCGACCGCCATCGCCGATTTCTCCCGCGACGGCTTCAAGCAGGGCTATGTCGAGGGCTCCAGCGCCAATCCGATGATGGAATTGACGAAGCTGATCGCGGCTTCGCGCGCCTTCGACGGCACCAATTCGATGATCGAGGGCACCGAAAGCTCGCTCCAGAACGCAATCCGGACGCTGGGCGAGCCGGGCAAATAGACTGCGCTGCATGCGCATTGAGGGTGGACGGTTTCCTTGAACGCTCTTCGGCAACTCGAGTGGGCGCTGCTGGAGCTTCAGCAGAGCACTCCCCTGGCCAGCGTCAGCGGCGCGATCTCCGAGATCGCTCCGACGCATTTCCGCGTCTCCGGCCTGTCGCGCTTCGTCAGGCTTGGTGAACTGATCGGCGTCAACTCCGGCGGCAAGCCCCAGATCGGCGAGGTGGTGCGGATCGACAGCGAGGGCATCATCGCCAAGCCGTTCGACCGGCAGTTCGCCGGCGGCCTCGGCTCGGTCGCCTACCGGATGCCGCCACTGTCCTTCGCGCCCGATCCGAGCTGGAAGGGCCGCGTCATCAACGCGCTCGGCGCGCCGCTCGACGGACAAGGTCCCCTCACCCCGGGGTCGCGCACCGTCTCGGCGGAAGCCGAGGCGCCGGCGGCCATGAAGCGGGCGCGCGTCCACAAGCCGCTGCACACCGGCGTGCGCGTCATCGACCTGTTCGCCCCAATCTGCGCCGGCCAGCGCGTCGGCATCTTTGCCGGCTCCGGTGTCGGCAAATCGACGCTGCTGGCGATGCTGGCCCGCAGCCAGGGCTTTGACACCGTCGTGCTGGCGCTCGTCGGCGAACGCGGCCGCGAGGTGCGCGAATTCATCGAGGACGTGCTCGGCGCCAACCGCAGCCGCGCCATCACCATCGTATCGACGGGAGATGAAAGCCCGATGATGCGGCGGCTGGCACCGAAGACCGCCATGGCGGTCGCCGAATATTTCCGCGACCGGGGCGAATCGGTCCTGCTGGTGGTCGATTCGATCACCCGTTTTGCCCATGCCGCCCGCGAGGTCGCCCTCGCCGCTGGCGAGCCTGCGGTCGCACGCGGTTACGCACCGACGGTCTTCACCGACCTGCCCCGCCTGCTGGAGCGCGCCGGCCCTGGCGAGGAGGGATCCGGGACGATTACCGGCATTTTCTCCGTGCTGGTCGACGGTGACGATCACAACGAGCCGATCGCCGACACCATCCGCAGCACCCTCGACGGCCACATCGTGCTCTCCAGGCACATCGCCGACCAGGCGCGCTATCCCGCCGTCGACGTTCTGGCCTCGGTCTCCCGCCTCGCCCACAACGTCTGGGACCCCGAGGAGCGCGAATTGGTGAGCAAGCTGCGCACCATGATCGCCAAATACGAGGACACGCGCGACCTTCGCCTGATGGGCGGATATCAGACGGGGCGTGATTCGGGTCTCGACCAGGCCGTCGACATGGTCCCGAAGATCTACAGCGCCATGCGGCAGGACGCCTCGGCAGGGCCGAGCGCCGATCCATTCCGCGAGCTGCGAGACATGCTCAAGGGCGACTAGCCGGGCGCGGCCGGCGCGCCCGTCGTCGTCGACCTGCTCATTATCGCGACAGTCGATCACGCATGCCGCTGCGCCTCCGGCGCATGCGCACCCGTCGCCGACTGCCGCTTTCCGTCGCGCGCTAGCATCGGCCGTTCGGTGGAGATCGTGCCGCCGAGGCGAAAGCGATCCGGCGAACCCGTCTCGCTGTCGTTATCACAACAACCGCTGCGTGCAATCCCTACGAGTTCCATTGCCGATTCTGTGACGGATCGCACAAGTTGTGGATGACGCGCCGCTGCGCGTCACCGTCATGCACAAGCTTCCATCAATTTGCATCAACGGCGAACAGCAGCAGGCGTGCAATCAAACCGTCGCACATTTGCGTGCAAGTAGCTTGTTACACTGCGTATTGCGATCACCATGATGTGTCCTGACAAACGAGATTGTCTTGAACGTTACAATCGCTTCGAGCGACAGCCAGTCTTCGGGAGCGTCTCTACTTGATTTTGTTGAGAAGCTCATTCATCGTTTCGATGGAATACAAGAAACGTCTGCGTGTGACTTGAACTTCAGGGGCTACGGTTGAACAATACCGATCCATCGTCCGGCTGTGACGGCAACTCGGGCTTTCGTTCGACGACGCCACGATTGGCACACCATCATCGACACAGCTTCTCGCGCCGTATCTCGCAGGGTCCATCTGTCGAGATCGGCGGCAGAACGGTCCGTGCTTTCGCGCGAGAGGCGGGCCCTGCGCCTGCGTATGTGTCGATTGTGGTTGGTACGGCTTCTCGCGAAGGACTGGTACGCAACGACGGAAGGCGGCTCCGGGGCGCCGCAGACGTGATATCCGGGGCAAGGTAGGAATTTATGCCGTTGGCACGCGAGGCCGTCGAGCTGCTGGTTCAGGCGGCCAGAGCCTGGTATTTCGAAGGCAATCAGCACGGGTTGCGCGACCGGGAATGGATGGCGCTGCGCTTTCTTCACCGCGCCAACAGGTTCTCGCGCACGCCGTCCGCGCTGGCCGGCTTCATCGGCGCGACCCGCGCCACCGCATCGCAGATCGTGAAGACGCTGGAAGCCAAGTCCTTCCTGGTGCGAAAGCCGTCGCACGAGGACAAGCGGTCCGTCGTGCTGCACGTCACCGCGCAAGGCGAGAAATGCCTGAGCCAGCACGACCCGATCAATCACGTGGTGAACGCGGTCACGTCTCTCGGCACCGACGAATGCGTCAGGCTGCGCGACTCGCTGCGCGAGATCCTCAATCATCTCGACGCGGCCCATCAGCGGCTCGATGCCAGCATCTGCCGCGACTGCATGTTTCTCGCCGAACGCAGTCCCGGCGCGGGCAAGGGACGCGCGAGCGCCGAATTCATGTGCCGGCTGTACCGCGCCCCGGTTTCTCTCGAGGAGACCGAGCTCCTCTGCACCAGCTTCGAGCGCACCCGCGACCGCCCGAAGATCGAGGGGCATCTCGACCGCGCGCGCATGGCGAGCCAGGGATGACGCGGGAGTTCGCGACGTGATGGAACGCGCAAGTTTCGGGCGGATGCGATCGCCGGCGCTTGCGTAAAGTTTCTCAGCGGTATCGTTCTTTGAAACACTCGTTTCGTCTCCCGGATGCGCTGACCAGGCACGGGAACATAGTGGCGCACACTCCCTCCGCAACGTCATTGCGAGCGCAGCAAAGCAATGACGGAGTAGGAGGCATCGCCGTCGTCCTCCAGGTACCACTGTCATTCCCCGCGACCCGGCTACGCCAAGGCTTCGCCGGGGCTGAGGTCCAGGGCCGCCGAAGCTTTAGCGTAGGCGGCAAGCGGGGAATCCAGTACGCCGCGGCCTCTCGGCTCAATCACAGCCGTCTCTGGAATGCTGGATCGCCCGGTCAAGCCAGGCGACGACAGCGAGTGCCTGGTCGCAGACACGCCTTCGCATCCTCGCGGCGCATCTCGCCCGAGCTTTGCTTGATCTCTCCACCCTCGAAGCCAAGAGGGCGCAGGGAACGCCGGGTGCAGACCTCGCACCCGCGGTCCGCTGCGCGAAAGGTAGCGCAAGGAAACCGCACAGCAGCATACAGGTGGTGCCAATCACTCGGCCTTCCCTGCGCAGTGGTCGGACGGCTTATGCCGTGCTCTCCCGGGAGCCGAATTCCCTCTGGCCTCCCTCACGCCTGCGAAAGTCGCCGACAGCGCGCCGGTTGACGCGACTGCCGCATTCGCAAAGCACTTGACCGTAGCAACGACGGCCAGGACCACACGTCTATATTTTGGCATTCGGTGAAACAGGCCGAAACTAAGAAAACCCTTTAAAAGAAGTGCTTTTTGATTAGCCTGACGCGGGCTGTTTCAGCGGGCTTCACCAAAATAAGGGCCCGGCCCTAAGCCTTTCAGCGTCCGCACGACAAACTGAAAGTCCCCAAGCCGAGCCCTTTGGTCCAAGCCTTAGGAGCCGAAACCACATGAAGAATAGCACTGTCCCCTCCCCCGCCGGCAAGCGCGGCCGCAATAGCAGCGCCATTCTGACCGATCGCATGTGCGAAAAGCGGGTCGCCAAGAGGACCAAACTCTACGACCGCAAATGCCCTGGCCTGTACGCCAGCATCACCATGGCCGGCGTCGCGACCTTCTCATTCAAGTTCACCGACCGCCAGACCGGCAAGCAGCGCACCGGGTGGCTGGGCGTCTACAATCCCGAGACCTTCACGGTCGAGGACGCCCGCAGCAGGGTCTACGGCCTCAAGGGTATGGGGGGCGAGGCACTCGCCGAGACTTTTCGCGACCAGAAAGCCACGAAAGCCAAGCGTGGCAAGACCGTCGCCGAAATCGTCGACGAGCGAATCACTTGGATGAAGACGCCGGTCAAGAAGCCCGACGGCGAGATGCGCCCCCGGCTGGAAAGCTGGGAGAACACCGCGAGCCACCTCGACCGCTTCATCCGCCCCCGCCTCGGCAAGAAGTTAGCCATGGAGGTGACCAAGCACGACATTGCGACGCTCTCGAACGACATTGTCGCTGGCAAGTTCGGCAAGCCCTCTGTCAGCAACGCGCGCCACATGCGCAAGGCGGCCTCCGGCCTGTTCAACTGGGCGGCCGAAGCGGGCCGCGACTACGTAACTGCCAGCCCCTGCGTCAATCTGCCCAAGCTGGACCCAGAGCATCCCCGTACACGCGTACTGTCCGAGGGCGAGATCAGGACGTTCTGGCATGGACTGGACCGCAACGACCTCCCCTATGACCGCCGGACGCGCCTCGCGCTCAAGTTCGAGCTGGTCACCATGCTGCGGTCACGCGAGTTGCTCGGCGCGCGCCGGAATGAGCTGTTTGACCTCGGCGGCGACTACCCGCGTTTTGACGTGCCCCTCAAGCGGGTCAAGAAGCGGCGGGTGATCCAGCAGCCACTGTCCGATCTGGCGGTCGAGATCCTCAAGGAAGCCTTGCGGGGATCGAACAAGCAATACGTCTTCGCCTCCCCTCTCGGCGATAAGCCGCTCCATCGGAAGGCGATGGCGGACGCGCTGCGCGGCGACAAGCGCAAGGGCAAGATGAGGACGCCCGGCATCTGCGCACTGCTCGGCCTCAAGCCGTTCACGCCGCACGACCTGCGTCGGACGGCGGCGACCTTGGCCGGCGACCTCGGCTTCGATGATGCGTGGATCGCGAAATGTCTCGACCACGCCGCGAGCAAGAAGGCCGAGGTCGTCGTGCCGACCGTCACCGGCAAGGTCTACAACCATTCCAAGCGGATGAAGGAGAAGCGCGCGGTGCT
>NZ_JBFRFR010000111.1:0-18575 GCF_052114925.1 Bradyrhizobium sp. 2TAF36
GCTCAGATAGAGGACCTGCGCAAGACGTTCTCGCATTGAACCAGACCATCAAACTGTCATCGCCGTTTCCTGGCGAAATCATGTGATTTCGGGTTCGGCGCTTTTGGCTGTTCATCAGACGTGGCTGGCGCGCCTGGCCCGCCAAAGGGATATTTTAGCGCGATGGCTTCCCCGTAGGCCGAATACCGGGCTTACAGAAATCGAAGTCGAGACCGCGCTCAGCTGYGCTAAAGTCCGCTGCCTCGCCCTCCGACCCCAGCGATCAGTCGACACGCCAACAATTCAAGTCGCGAAGCGCCCTGTCCACCCAAGACGCATCGTGAGCCCGCCTTTATGTTCTCAATCTGCTTTTGCTCAGCCTGATACTTGGCCGTGGCGCCCTTCAGCACCTCGTCGACATCGTCAAACGAGACCCCAAGAAGGCCGTCGTCGTCGCCGACAATGAGATCCCCCGGCTCAATTGCCATGCCGTCAATCGCTACCGAGACATTGATCTCGCCAGGACCATTCTTGTAAGGCCGCGATGGGTAACGCCCGCCGCGTACACGGGAAACGTCTGCCCCCACGGATGAAGCCGGCATCCCGAATCGCTTCGTCGATAACGATGCCTACAAGGCAGTTCTTGATCATCCGCGTGAGCATCATCTCGCCGGTGACCGCGGACCGAGCCAGCGGGTGAGGCACTGGAGTTGCAGCGCCCGATGCCGGACGGCCCACTACGGGTCTCGCCCGCAACATAAAGGAAGATTCCGCCGGATCGGCGACGTAGAGGACGGCGACATGTGATCGCGCCACCGCGCTGGAGCTTCTTGCCCCCTCGCTTGATGCAAAGATCGGGGAATTCCCTCGACGGCCTGGCGAGTGACTGAAAGGTCGGGGCGCGTAACGTTTCTCGTCGGCGAAGACTATGTCAGTCGGTCAGGAACGTATGGTCTCTGTTATCCGTGTTCTGGGCGCGCGGCCTAGAAACGCCGAAGCCACGAGTCCGGGCTCCCTTCTCCGTCCACCACCGTGCCGCTTCTAGGTTTTCCACAGCCATTCRCACGGCCCGGCAAACGCGCTTAGAGGCGCGACGGGAGCCAACGTGGGTTTGCTGACGATTTTTGGTGGGCGAACGGTCAGCCGCGGCTCCATGCGTCCGTTCGGCGCCTTATCCCGCTTGTCCCCGCCTATGTCCCAGCATGGTGATCGCCCGACTAAAGGACCATCGTCGTCCATGAAAAAATGAAGTGCAGCATTCCAAGTTTTCGGGCGAGCCTGAATCGAAGTCACAAATCACGCCCTCAGAATAGCAAGCACGTCGTTTGGATCAGATGAATAAAGACCCGGGTATCAGTGCAGCAAGGGGGCGCGCCTCGTTGATCGACTTGGTTAACGCCGCCACCTGGAAGTTGTCTTGCCACCCGATCGTGGAGACATGATGCTCGACGTGCATCAAATTGCGGCTGCTCTTGGGGGACAGGTGACGGGGACCGACACGGTCAACGTTCCTGGACCGGGCCACAGTCCTGCAGATCGCTCGCTTTCCATCAAGGTCGCGCCGGATGCGCCGGAGGGCTTTGTCGTACACAGCCATGCAAATGACGACCCCATGTTGTGCCGCGACTACGTTCGCCAGCGGCTCGGGCTTCCTGATTGGCGCTCCGCAAGCGCGCGTAACTGGCAACAGGCAGCTAAATCTCAGGTGCCAGATCAGGCTAAGTTGAAGAGCCTCGCTCTAAAGATTTGGGATGAGAGCACCAACCCGATCGGTACCGCTGTCGAACACTATCTCAGCGATCGTCGCGGCCTTGCCCTCCCGCCGGAATTGGCCGGCAACTCCATCCGTTTTCACCCGAAGCTGTACTTCGACCACCACACGCATTTGCCCGCCATGGTTTGCCTTTGGCGTTCGATCGACACGGCCGAGCCCTGTGGCATTCTTCGTACCTGGCTCGATCCTAAGGACAACAAGAAGGTCAGCCGGAAGAACCTCGGTCGAGCCAGCGGCGCGGCAATCCAATTCGATAAGGCAACGAGCTGTCTTACGATCGGAGAAGGCGTCGAGTCCGTGTTGTCCGCGCGTGCCGCTGGCTATTCGCCTGCATGGGCACTCGGCTCCAGTGGATCGGTTAAGTCGTTTCCCGTGCTCAAGTCATTGAGCGAACTCGTCATCCTTGAAGAAAACGATCAGACGAGTCCGCCAGACGTCGCGATCTGCTCGAACCGCTTTCTCGAAGCCGGTCTCGCGGTCACCATTATCGCTTCGAAGGTTGGAAAGGACTTCAACGACGCATGGAGGGCGGCGCAATGACCGTCAAAAACCTGTTGTCGGTGCGAAAAATGGAGCCGTCGTCCCGGCCGTCGCGAAACGCGACTTCCTGGCTTAGCAAGTGCATCGTCGACGAGAAGGGTCGCATCATTCCCAATGTTGCGAACGTCGCCCTTGTGATGCGCAACGCGCCTGAACTCGTTGGTCTCTTGAGATACGACGAAATGATGCAGGCTACGTACGTCTGCAGGCCCATCCCGATTTACGATGGACCGATGTCCAATGATCCTCATTGGAAGCGCCACCCCCTTTCCGATGTCGATTTGACGGCTATTCAGGAATGGCTCCAGTTTTCGGGGATGCGCCGTGTTGGAAGAGATACGGTGTATGACGCCGCCCAGCGTGTCGCCAGGAAACTCGCCTTTCACCCGGTGCGGGACTACCTGAATCAGTTGATTTGGGATGGCCGTGATCGCCTATCGTCCTGGCTGTCCTATTACTGCGGGGCAGAACAATCGGACTATGCCGCGCAAGTTGGCCGTCTGTTCATGATTTCCATGGTCGCTAGAATTTTCCAGCCTGGCTGCAAATCCGACTACATGCTGATTTTGGAAGGACAGCAAGGTATCAGCAAGTCGACCGTATGCAAGATTCTGGGCGGCGAATGGTTTTCCGATTGTTTGCCCGATGTCGCCAACGGCGGCAAGGATCTCCTCATGCATTTGAGTGGCAAATGGCTGATCGAGATCGGCGAGCTCAGCGCAATGAGCAAGGCGGATTCAAACAAGCTCAAGGAATTTATCACCCGCGAGAGCGAGGTTTATCGTCGGCCGTACGACCGTCTTGAAACCGAGCAAAAGCGGCAGTGCGTCTTCATCGGCACCACGAACAAGTCAACCTATTTGAGAGATGAAACCGGCGCTCGTCGCTTCTGGCCCGTGACCACGACGTCAATCGATACCGATGCTCTCAAGGCTGATCGTGATCAACTCTTTGCGCAGGCCACGGCAGAATACCATCGCGATAAAAAATGGTGGCCTGACAGCGACTTTGAGAGAGAGCGTATTGCGCCTCGCCAGGAAGCTCGGTACGACGCCGACGTATGGGAAGATTTGATCGTCTCTCACTGCAAGACCATTGGCAAAGCCATGATCTGGGAGATCGCGCGAGACGCGCTTCGATTAGATGTCGCGAAGATCACTCGAGCGGACCAGAACAGGATTGCCGCGATTCTTGAGCGCATTGGCTGGGTTCGCCTCAGCAAGGACTCGAAAGGTAACCGCTACTGGGCACCAGACAGCACCGCCGCCCTGAAGAGAAGCGGGCCGGACAGCTACTAGCTACTGCATTCTCGCAGCACACAATTTCAAGCCTCGGGGATCCCCCGAGGCCTTTTTCGCTTTGGACCGGTGTTCTTGTTACGACCGAGACGTATTGCTCAATTGGATGGAGTGCGCCTGCCCACTCAAAGTGGAAGTAAGAGTCCATGAAAAAGAAAAGGGCCTACGGCGCACCACGGCCAACACGGCGGACTTCTCTATTGATCTGTAGTACGCGTCTTCGCTAATCATATGGGAATGTCCGCCGTAGTCCGCCGTGCGCCGTGGCGCTTCAATCGCACGCAGGCACTGACCCAAAACGGGACACCCCCAGTCACTTCTTTTTTCATGGAAGGTTATAGCGAGTGTCGCTGTGACGGAGCGGTGGAAAACCCCCTTTACCCAGCCAAAACGTAATTTACGCAGGCTCCTCGCCGACCATCGCGAGCAGCGACGCCTGAGCCTCGGTATAGGCCTTGTCGCCGGGATGTCGCGGCCTGGCCGGCGGCGGGTTGAACGTGACGCCGGGCAGCGGCAGGGGGTTGCGGCCGTTCAGGTATAGCTCGATCAGGGCCTCGTGGAGCCCGTAGTCGCACATGTCGGCATTAAGCGCCATTCGCTCGATCGCGGGGCGATCCGAAGCGCCAATCCTTCCAGTACCGAGAATGCCGCGGCCGCGGAACTCGGTAGTTCGCCCATCGGTTAGTGCAACGGTTTGTTCGCGCGGCGTACAGACTCAAGGTTCACCATGGATGTGATCGTTACACCCGCAGAGGGAGGCACGGTTTGGCAGCTGACGGACCTGCTCGGCCGCTCGATGGGGCGCATCACGGCAAGCGCTCCCCGTCAATTCATGATCTATCCGGGGGGGGCCACGCCTCGGAAACTATGGCCGGCATACAGCGGGGGCCGCACGCCTCGCTCGACGCCGCACTGGCTGAGATCGAAAGGCACACYCGGGGCGTCTGCCGACGCAATCCTGGCGAAGATCAGCTTTAGACAGCGCCCAACAATCCAGCTCGTCGCTAGAGTATCTACCGCGAGAGGATTTATGTATTTTACAAGTAACACCCTGATCTTGCAGCTCAATGTCCATGCGTCGCGACCGACCTCAAGCGCCCAGATTGCCTGATGACGGGACCATCGGTTCCGGTAGAAGGACTTGTGGATTTTCGCGAGAGGACCGAGGCGAATGTGGGCTCCGGCGATGTCACCGCTCGATCATTTGCGGTGCCGTGTTCGCCGAGATCTTTTGGCGGCTGGGCTTGACGCAACCCTGACAGTGCGGAGGGAACCCGCTTGAGCCGCTTGGTCATCGTCTCCAACCGTGTCGCCTTGCCGGGGGAAGCTGCGCAGCGCAGCGGCGGGCTTGTGACCGGCCTCGTCGACGCTCTGCATCAGGCTGGAGGCTTATGGTTCGGGTGGAGTGGCAAGCTTGGAGAAACAACACCAGAGCCGAACGTTTTTGAGACCGAGGGAGTGACGTACGCTACCGTCGATCTTACCCGCGCGGACCATGACGGCTACTACAGCGGCTTCTCCAACGCGGCACTGTGGCCCTTATTCCACTATCGCCTTGACCTCATGAACTTTACCCGCCGGGACTTGGCCGCCTATCGACGGGTGAACGCCCTGCTCGCCGACGCCCTCGCGCCCCTGCTCAGGCCGAGTGACCTCGTCTGGGTGCATGACTACCATCTGATCCCGATGGCCGAGGAACTTCGCCGCGCCGGGGCCACACAACGGATCGGGTTCTTCTTGCATACGCCGTTTCCGGCGTTGGGGGTGCTGGCGACCCTTCCTCACTACAGCGACCTGCTGAAATCACTGTGCGCTTACGATCTCGTCGGCTTCCAGACGGTGGAGGATTTGACCGCCTTCCATGACGCCATCCTTCGCCGCGCAGGCGGCAAGGTTTCGTCCGATGGCCACGTTCACGCCTTCGATCGGGATCTACGCGCCGGCGCCTTCCCGATTGGTATCGATACTGAAGCCATCGCCGACATGGCCGGTCGCGCTGTGAAATCCCGAACGGCACGCCGGCTGCAGGAGAGTCTCCGGGGGCGCAAGCTCATCATTGGGGTTGACCGGCTCGATTACAGTAAGGGACTCGAGCACCGGTTCAAAGCGTTCGCCGCCTTTCTCGACGGCTATCCCGCGTACCGCAACCACGTCCGCTTCCTGCAGATCGCCACCGCAACGCGCAGCGACGTTCCTGAATACCGTGCGCTGCGGCAGAGGCTCGGTGCGCTGGCAGGCGACGTGGCCGGTCGCTTCGCGGAACTCGATTGGGCACCGATCCAGTATTTGAACAGGAGCTTTTCGCAGCGCTCGCTCGCTGGCTTCTTTCGGCTCAGTCGCGTCGCTCTTGTCACTCCGTTGCGCGACGGAATGAACCTGGTTGCCAAGGAGTATGTCGCTGCACAGGACCCCGATGATCCCGGCGTGCTCATTCTCTCACCCTTCGCCGGCGCGGCCTATGAACTCGGCGCTGCCGTGATCGCCAACCCGTATGACCCCGACGCCGTCGCCGAAGCATTGCAGACAGCGCTGGGGATGCCACTTGGGGAGCGATGCGAGCGTTGGCGGACCATGATGGCGGTACTACGCCGCAATAGCATTGCGGCGTGGCGCGAGAGTTTTCTTGGCGCTCTTAGCCGCTAACTTGGGATGTCGTCCGGAACGTAGCATCGGTGCAGCAAGTCGCGATAATCTCGTTCGTCAACGAGGTTGCCCCAGTCCGCCGATAAGGTGTTACTTCGAAATCATCTCCCCGGCGGAAATGATCCACGAGTGACGGGACCACTTGCATCCGCTTCATCGTCGCGCTGAACCAGATAGACCAAAGGCAAGTCGCCCACAGTTCTCCGCTTTCGCGTCAACGCAGTACACTTCTTCTGCTTCCCATCCCAAAGCGGTCCGTACCGGATCGTCATACCCTCTTAACTGTGGATGCAACGAATGACCAACGAGCAAGGCCACAAAGTGCACCTAAGTCCCGAAGATCAGGAGCGGTTGCGAGAACTTCGGGCACAAAAGCCAGCCCGCAACGTACCCAAGCTCGCACTGACGCCGGGCGCGATGCTTGCCGACCGGGTTGCTGAAACAGTTGGTTCTTGGCGCTTCATCATCATCCAAAGCGTCCTACTTGGCATTTGGATCATTCTGAACATGATAGCGTTCATCAACCATTGGGACCCTTATCCCTTCATCTTGCTGAACTTGGTTCTTTCTTTCCAAGCAGCCTACGCAGCGCCCATCATCATGATGAGCCAGAACCGTCAATCCGAGATTGACCGCAGGCACGCAGAACACGACTACCGAATAAATGTGAAGGCTGAACTCGAGATCGAATTGCTGCACAACAAGATTGACGCCTTGCGTGAGCAAGAAATCTTGCAGCTACTCAACATCATTCAGCGTTTGTCCGCGCACCTTGCGCCCGAGCTTGTCGCGGCTATCGAGGCCGAAGCGGTGCCGGGTAAGACCTAGGCGGTGACGACCTTGTCTGTCATGGACCAGAAGGGAAGCGGGAAGCACTGATGTTTATCGGGCACGAGATTTTCATTCCCGCTCTATCGTCGAGGTGTCAGTTAGAGGGCACTTGTAGCGCTGACACCTTCGAGGCGACGCCAAGTTCGACCGGATCCGTTAGTCAAGGCACAGGCTGCTCGCGATGTTCCTGAAGCAGTTCTTCAAGTCGTTTTTCGCACCACGTGAACACCGTCGCCTCGGCCAAGGCAACGGCCTCAGTGCGGGGGCATCTGAGGCCGCTAAGCCTTCCGCCGGGCATTGGGGCAAAATGTCGACCGGTCAGTGGGCTTGGTTCTCGAAGATAAGATCTCCGATTGCGGAGGACCAAGAAGTCCCAAGATCAATCGTTCCGGCCGTTTGAGAATATTGCCTGTCCTAACTTGGGCAATATTCGAAAGGCTCAGGACGTGCCCCTCCGCCCTCGGGGCTCACCGCCGGCACTGACTTGCCATTTGGCGGAAGCGATGACTTCGGTGCGTCGCCGTCTTTGGGTAGCGCTCGGACAAGCAATCCGCTCGAGCGACCCCAACGACGAGGTCAAAAAAGGTACATCCGAAAGCGATGCCGGCAATCCTCACTACTATCGAGGAATATGAAATCTGGATGCGCGCGCCCTGGGAGGAGGCCAAGGCGCTGCAGCGACCGTTGCCGGACGGCGCACTGAAGATCGTCGCGACAGGAGAAAAGGAAGACCCCGCCGGATCGGCGACGTGACCGAAGAACGACGTAGCAGGCTGGGCCCCAAATATGCGTCGCTCAAGGCCGCCGACGCTCGGCCCGTTCGATAGGACGCGGGCGCGCTACGTCTGATCAATGCTGCCCTAGGTCAGGCGGAGCGACGGCCAGTCATTTCCACAGCGAGCAGCAGCGCTGCGCGGCTCGCGCTGATGGACGCAATGCCCTGCCCGGCAATATCATAGGCGGTGCCGTGTGCAGGCGTGCAGATCGGGAACGGGAAGCCGCCGAGCAGGGTCACGCCGCGATCGAACCCCATCAGCTTCATCGCGATCTGACCCTGGTCGTGGTACATCGTCAGCACCGCATCGAAGGTGCCGGCCTTGGCGCGCAGGAACACGGTGTCGGCAGGAAACGGACCCTCCACGGCGATGCCCTCGCGCTGGCCGGCTTCGACCGCGGGCGCAATGATGTCGATCTCCTCGCGGCCAAAATTACCGCCGTCGCCGGCATGCGGGTTGAGCCCTGCGACCGCGATGCGCGGACGCGCGAAGCCGGCGTTGCGCATACAGTTGTCGGTCAGCGTGAGCGCGCGGTGGATGCGCCCGCTGGACAGCTTTGCAGCGACGTCCTTGAGCGGAATGTGCGAGGTGACGCGGGCATTCCAGAGCTCGCCCAGCACGTTGAATTCGCTGGCCGGGGTCTTCAGCCCCGCGACTTCCGCCGAAAACGCGATCTCGTCGTCATAATCGGCGCGAGCATACCGCATCGCCTGCTTGTTGAACGGGGTGAAGCAGACGGCATCGACGCGGCCGTCGCGGCCGAGCTCGAGCGCGTGCCGATAGTTCGTCAGGGCGAATTTTCCGCCCGCAGGGGTCGCGGTCTTCGGTTCGACCTCCTTGGGATTGAGATGGCCGAGATCGACGAACAGCGCATCGCCCTGCGCCGCGCGAAGGTCGGCGCCCTGCACCGCCATCCGGAACTGCGGCTTGACGCCGGCGACGCGCGCGCCTTCGTCGAAGATGCGCCGATCGCCGATCACGACCAGCCGGGCCCGATCGCGGATCTCGTCGAGCGCCACAAGCTTTGCCGTCAGCTCGGGGCTGATGCCGGCGGGGTCTCCCATGGCGAGGGCAACGAGCGGCTTTGCGGTCATATGGTCACCTTTTCCTGGCTTGGCGTCTTGGCGGCGGGCGATGCGGGCTTGCGCCAGAGCCGTGCGATCTGCAGCACGAGCGGAAGCAGCAGCAGGGCGATCCCGGCGAGCACGAGGCTCGTCACCAGCTTGTTGGCAAAGAATATCCCGAGCGATCCCTTGGACATCAGCATCGACTGCCGGAACGCGTCCTCGGCCTTGTCGCCGATGACGATCGCCAGCACGAGTGGCGCCAGCGGATAGAATAGCTTCTTGAAGAGATAGCCGACGACGCCGAAGCCGAGCATCATGACCACGTCGAGATAGGAGTTCGACACTGAATAGGCGCCGACGACGCAGATGATCACGATCAGGGGCGCGATGATTACGAAGGGAATCCGCATCAGCGCGGCGAAAACCGGCACGGTGAGCAGCACCAGCGCGACGGCGACGATATTGCCGACATACATCGAAGCGATCAGGCCCCACACAAAGTCCTTCTGGTCGACGAACAGCATCGGCCCGGGATTGAGGCCCCAGATCATCAATCCGCCCATCATCACGGCCGCGGTGGCCGAGCCGGGAATGCCGAGCGAGAGCATCGGCAGCAGTGCGCTGGTGCCGGCAGCATGATCTGCCGTCTCCGGCGAGATGATGCCTTCGACCTCGCCCGTGCCGAAGTGTCGGCCGCGCCGCGAGAAACGGCGGGCGATGCCATAACTCATGAAGGACGCCGCGGTCGGGCCGCCCGGCGTGATCCCCATCCAGCAGCCGATTGCCGCGCTGCGCAGCAACGCAACGCTGTGCCGCGGCAGGCGCCCGACCGCGCGAAACACCTCGCGCCAATCGATCTTCGATGAGACGGCGCGGGCATGAAACTCCTCTTCGACGGCGACCAGGAGCTCGCCGATGCCGAACAGGCCCATGACTGCGACGACGAAATTCACGCCCTTCACCAGCTCGTCGACGCCCATGGTGAGGCGCACGCTGCCTGAGACGGTGTCGATGCCGATGGCGGCGATTGCAAATCCGATCGCCAGCGCCACGACGGTCTTGATCGGTGCCGCGCCGCCCATGCCGACGAAACTCGCAAAGGCAAGGAAATACACCGCGAAATATTCCGGCGGCCCGAAAGCGAGCGCGACCTGCGCCACCCACGATGCGAGAAATGTGATCAGGATGACGCCGACCAGCGCGCCGAATGCGGCCGAGCCAAAGGCGGTGGCAAGCGCCGTGGTCGGCCGGCCGTCGCGCGCCATCGGGTAGCCGTCGAAGGTGGTTGCGACCGACGACGGCTCACCGGGGATGTTGAACAGGATCGAGGTCACGGAGCCGCCGAACAGCGCCCCCCAATACATGCTGGAGAGCAGAATGATCGCCGACACCGGCTGCATGCCAAAGGTCAGCGGCAGCAAAAGCGACACGCCGTTCGGTGCGCCAAGGCCCGGCAACACGCCGACGAGGATGCCAAGCAGCACGCCGATCACCATCAGAACCAGATGCGGCATGGTGATTGCGATGGTGAAGCCGTGCAGGAGTTCGTGGAGGTTGTCCATCGTTCCTCCCTCAGAACCCGAATGCGGCGGCGAGCGCACCGTGCGGCAGCGACACCTGGAACATGCGCTCGAACACCACGTAGAGTCCAAACGAGGTCGCGACTGCCATCATCGACGAGCGAAACAGGGATTGATGCTTCGGCAGCGCGAGCACCGCGAAGACATAGACGGCCGAAGCCAGATAGATCCCGGCCAGCGGTATCGCCGCAACGAAAGCCGCTGCCGGCACAAACAAGCCTGCGAGCCGGCGCAGCTCGAGCGGCGTGATGGCGACCGGGACACTCGCGAGCGTGACACCCGGCAGGGCGCAGCGCGCCAGATTGTAGAGGCTCCCGAGCAAGATGATGACGCCGGTCAGGAACGGGAAGGTGCCGGAATCCACCCCCGTACTCGACCAGCCGATGCCGTTGTCGAGACTGGAGACGACGACCGCGACACCAAAGCTGCCGGTGAGGAATGCGGTCGATAGTTCGAGAGCGCGGCGCGATATCATCAGCGGCTCCAGCCGGGCGCGGGATAATGGGACATTATTGCCTGGCGGCTCGCCGTCTCACTTGATTAGCCAGCCCTGCTCGCCTGCAACCTGCTTGAGGTGTTCGAGATCCTCCTTGATGAACTTGTCGAAGGCATCACCGATCAGGAACGTGTCCACCTGAGACGTCTTCTCGATGTAGTCCTTCCATTCCGGCGTCGCCTGCACCTTCTTCATGAGGTCGATGTAGAACGCAGCCTGGTCCGGCGTGACCTTGCCGGGCAGCCAGACCGTCCGCGGCTGCTCATATTGCTTGATGTCGAGGCCCTGCTCGACGCAGGTCGGCACATCGCTCCAGCCTTCGGTCGCGGTGACCTTGGCGCCCTGAGGCAGCCGCTTCGGGCTGAAAACACAAAGCGGGCGCTGCGTGCCGCCGCGCCATTGCCCGACGCTCTCGCTGGGATTGTTGACGTGAGAGTCGAGGTGTCCGCCGGCAAGCTGCACGGCGGTTTCGGCACCACTCTTGAAGGGGATGTAGGTCAGCTTCACATGACCGGCCTTCTCGATCATGCGGGTGAGAACTTCATCCGTGTCCTTTGACTGCGCCCCACCCATCTTGAAGTCACCCGTTGCGGCGGCCTTCAGATAGTCGCCTGCGGTCTTGTAGGGCGAGTCCTGCTTGACCCAGAGCAGGAATTCGTCCTGCGCCATGGCGGCGATCGGGGTCAGATCGGTGTAGTTGAAGGCGACCTTGGAGACGAGCGGCTGCTGCCAGGCATTCGACGTTCCGAAGATCACCTTGTAGGGATCGCCGGCCGACGCCTTGCCGTAGACATAGCCTTCCGCACCGCTGCCGCCGGCCTTGTTGACRACGACGATCGGCTGATCCGTCAGCTTGTACTTGGTGATGATGTTCTGCACCGCACGGGCGATATTGTCGGTGCCGCCGCCCGGCCCGGCCGTGGCCACGAACTCGATCGGCTTTTGCGGTTGCCATGCCGCGAGCGCCGGCACGGTGCCGGCAAGTACGGCTGCAGCCGCGGACAGCAGAAGCTTTGACGTCCCACCCATGATCTCCTCCAGCTTTTTATGTTTTGCTTTATTTGCCTATCGACGTCCGGTCAGGCGACGCGTTCCTCGCGTCTTCCTGGGGCCAGAACGATTGCGCCTTCTTTTGCCAGCGCTTCGATCTGCTTCTGGTCGAACCCGTACTCGGCCAGCACCTCGCTTGTATGCTCACCATAGACCGGCGCGCCCGTGCGCACTTTGCCTGGGGTCTCCGAAAACTTGACGGGAAGCCCGATCGTCTTGACGGGACCGAGCGTCGAGTGCTCGACCTCGACGACCATCTCGCGTGCCAGCGTCTGTGGATCGCTGAGAGCTTCCAGCATGTCGTGCACGGGTCCGCACGGCACGCCGTTCTCGTCCAGCGCCGCCAGCCAATGCGCCCGCGACTTGGTGCGGAAACGCTCGCTCAGGACCGCTTCGAGCTCCTCCAGGTTCGCCATGCGGTCGGCACCGTTGACGAAGCGCGGATCGGCGGCCAGTTCGCTTGCGCCAAGCGCTTCCAGCATCAAGAGCCAGTGCTTCTTGTTGGCGCCGCCCACAACGAGCCAGCCATCCGAGGCCTCGAACGCCTGGTACGGCGCGTTGAGCGGATGGGCCGAGCCCATGGCGCGCGGCGCGGTGCCCGCGGCCAGCGCGATCGTGGACTGCCAGTAAGTTTGCACCAGCGCGGCCTCGTAGAGCGAGGTCTCGACCCACTGCCCTTCGCCGGTCTTGAGGCGGTGCGTGTAGGCGGCCAGAATGCCCATGCTCGCGAGCAGGCCTGCGGTGATGTCGGAAAGCGGCGGACCGCATTTGACGGGCGGGCCGTCGGGGCGTTCGCCGGTAAAGCTCATGATGCCGCTCATGGCCTGCGCGACGAGGTCGAAACCGCGGCGGTGCTTGTAGGGACCGGTGCGGCCAAAACCCGAGAGCGAGCAGTAGATCAGCGTTGGATGCTGCTTGTGTAGCGCCTCATAGCCGAAGCCGAGGCGCTCCATGGCGCCCGGCGCAAAATTCTCGACCAACACGTCGGCGCCTGCGATGAGCCGCCGCAGCACCTGTTTGCCGTCTTCGGTCTTGAGGTCCAGCACGATGCCGCGCTTGTTGCGGTTCATCATCAGGAAGGAGGCCGCCTCATCGCCGATCTTCGGCGGCACCGAATGGCGGGTATCGTCGCCGTTCGGCGATTTCTCGATCTTGATGACGTCGGCGCCCATGTCGGCGAGCATCAGGGTGCAGGTCGGCCCGGCCATGACATGGGTGAGATCGACGACCTTGAGGCCGGCCAGCGGTCCCGAACGACGTGAGGTGGATTGCGATCGATCGCTTTGCATCGGGGCGTCCTATCGACCGCGCCATTGCGGCGCGCGCTTGTTGAGGAAAGCATCGAGCCCTTCGCGAAAATCCTGGCTCGTGTAGCACATGAGAATGAGGTCTTCGCCCTCGTCGCGCGTCAGCCGCTTTTGCAGGCGTGCGACCGCCTGCTTGGTTGCGGTCAGTGTCAGCGGCGCGTGACCGGCCAGCAGCCGGGCGACCTCGTCGGCGCGCTTGTCGAGCGCGGCGATGTCATCGACGACCTCGCCGAGCAGCCCGACGCTGGCGGCCTCCGTGGCATCGACGAGACGCGCGGTGAAAATCAGATCCTTGACGCGCGCCGCGCCAATCAATGCGGTGAGACGGCTGACATTGGACATCGACAGGCAATTGCCAAGCGTCCGGGCGATCGGAAATCCGATCTTGGCGCTTTTGGTACCGATGCGCAGGTCGCAGGCTGCGGCAATGCCCGCCCCGCCACCAGTGCAAAACCCGTTGATCGCGGCGATGGTCGGCACGCGGCACTGCTCGAGCGTGGAGAGCACGCGATCGATCCGGTTCTCGTAATCGATCGCGTCCTGCGGCGTCTTGAATTCGCGGAACTGGTTGATGTCGGTGCCCGAGGCAAAGGCCTTGTCGCCTGCACCGCGCAGCACTAGCACCTTGATCGAGTGATCGGTGTTGGCCTCTTCGCAGATCGCGGCGAGCCGCTCGTACATGGCGAAGGTGAAGGCATTCCGCGCCTGCGGGCGGTTGAAGCTGATCCGCCCGATGCCGTCCTGGCGTTCAAAAAGAAGGTCTTCCGTCTCCGCGGCTTGGTCCATTTCCTCGTATCCTCGTTGTTTTTTGTATTTTTGAATGCAAAAATTTAGATTTTCAAGCTATAACTTCAACTCCTTCGCAGCTTAGTTCGCTTTTGCATGCAAAATAGAGATGGATCCCATGCTTCATGAGGAGGTCGTCGGTCGCATCCGCGCCATCCTGCTCGACGGGGAAATCCCGCCGGGCGCGCGGATTCCCGAGCGCGAGCTGTGCGAACGGCTCCAGATCTCGCGCACGCCGCTGCGCGAAGCGCTCAAGGTCCTCGCCGCCGAAGGGCTGGTGCAACTCCTGCCCCATCGTGGCTCGCGCGCGGCAAGGCTGACCGACAAGGACATGCGCGACCTATTCGAGGTCTGTCAGGGCCTCGAAGCGCTCGCCGGCGAGCTCGCCTGCGAGCGCGTCACCGATAACGAGATCGCGGAGATCGCCGCGGCGCACGCTGCGATGGTGCAGGATTATCGCGAGGGCGATTTGATCCAGTATTATCGCGGCAACCGCGCCATCCACGAAGCGATTGTCACTGCGGCCGGCAATCCCGTGCTCACGGTGCTCTACGCCTCAGTGACCGCACGCATCCGCCGCGCCCGATACGTCACGCCGATGACGCCGCTGCGCTGGGCGTTCGCCGTCAGCGAGCACGAAGCCATCCTGAACGCGCTGCAGCGCCGCGACGGCGTCGGCCTCTCCCACATCCTGCGCACGCATCTGCGCCACAAGCGCGAAGAGGTTCTGGAAGCAGGGTTCGTCGAAACGGACGGCAATGATGTCATCCGCGAAATCGCGTAAGGTATCCCATCGACATGGTTGGGTTTCTTTTGCCCGCCGAAGCGTCACTCGCGATCTGGCATTAGAGTCGCAATTCCCGACCCGGCATCGAAGGCAGCCTTTGCCAGCAGCGGCAGAAGCACCCATGCCTGACGAAGCTCGTTATTCGAGGCGGAACGGGAGCGCTTCGCGCACCCAGGTTGGACTTTCTGCATYCCAAAAAACGTGGGGTTGCTTGCAAGTTTCATGAGCAAGGCGTCCTGGCCCTGGCCAAGTTGTATCGCGCCATGCGCTGAACCGCGATATCGGGCTTTCGATAGCGAGCACAGCCTTCACGAAAGGATCGAAGCTGGTCGACGAAGAGCAGTTTGGCCCCGTGCTCCCGCTGATCAAATATTCCGATAAGAACGACGCGATCCGCCGCGCCAATGCCACGACCTACGGTCTCGGCGCCTCGGTCTGGTCGTCCGACATCAACGGCCGCTCTCGCCTGCTACGACTTGAACACCTTCGTGGTGTCTGGATCGACGAATTCCCGATCTTTCTCGACGAGTGTCGACGCGCTTTGCCTCAGAAAACGTTAGCTAACGAGCTCCGCCAAGCGATCGAGATCCAGTCGAGATGGTTGAACTTGAGCGCTACCCGCATCGAGCCGTGAACGAGCTTCAAGTGTCCAATCGTATTCGACACCGTAGAGCTCTCAAACTTCGTCACGGGCCTCAATTTGGTCTTACCTGGACCGCTTGGCCCCCACCAGAACCGGACAGCTGATCGAGACCGTGCGGTTCAAAGCATCGATTGTCTGCTGCAACCTCATGATCATGGCGCGTTCGGCCTCGATCGTCTGCCTGGTGCTATCGACCGCCGGCGGGCCGATGTCACCAGTCGACATTTCGCCGGAATCAAGCAGGCGGATTCGGTCGTGAGCGAGATCAATCAGATTCTGAAGCTGTTCGGTCCAATGAGTGGGCATGCTGAAACTATTGCGAGGTAAGTGTGATTCAAAGTGTGAGGACGATTCCCTAATCAAATATTGCGTCACTGACCCGGAAATTTCCCGGGTTGACGTCCGCGGGATCGGGGTGCCAGTCAACCCGATCACTCCGAAAGCAAATGGCTGCCGATCGCTCGGCCGCCCACCGGAAGAAGATATCCTGTGGTGCTGAAATCGCCAGCCCCGGTGCGCTCGGCAATCTAGCGTGAAGGTGCGCCGCGCGCGATTCCGGTTATCTACTGTGCGCCGAAAGTCGCATGAACCGTTGCTCACCCGGAAATTTCCCAGGTTGACGGGTGACCGACCAACCGCCATCGCTCGGACAATGCAGACGATCTGGTCTTACTGGGCTCACGACGGCCACTTCTACGTCGTTTACCTCTGCCCTGGCTCGCCGGAGTCGACGTGCGTGTGGATGGTCGCATAAGCTCGGGCCGGCCGGCGCCAAGATCGTGGCGCTATGGCCTCCCCGATCGCGGGTTGATGGTCGACGCGCGCTGTTGGCGAGGTCGCATGAGGCGAGACGCACAAACCGCAGTCCGTTCCCATGCGAAGGCCGCCGGCCTGTCGCGATCGGGCCTCGTCCTTCACGCCTTGGCAGGCCTGTGCGGAATATTGACGATGTCCGGCGCCGCTTGAGTGCTTTCCTGGAACAAGGCTTACGTCGACAAGCGCGGCTCCGGAGTCAAAGGCATTGGCCACAATGCCGCTGCCGCAAGATAAATAGCGGGAAGCCGCTTCGCTCCCCCTCGGAGGATTGCTGCATTTGCCGCCACGTCACTTCTTCAGCGCTTTCACTTAGCGTGTCCGCGGCATTTTGCAAACACCGTTGACGCCGCTTCGTGTTTTGAGGCGCACTTCTTGCCGTTCTTCAGCGCCTTTGCGGTGGTGCCTTCCGCGGTCTGCTCCCATGATTGGACGGCACAGGGTTGCCGCATCGCATGGAGAATTCCATGCGATGCGATCCCTGAATCCTTGCAGGGCCTCACGCCGCCTTCGCAGCCTTGTCTGCTGGGGCGGTATCCATGGCGCGCATGTAGAGATCGAGCAGTGWCTCGCGCTCGTCGCGCTCGTCCTGGTCCTGCTTGCGCAGCTTGATGATCTCCTTGAGGATCTTGACGTCGAAGCCCTCGCCTTTGGCTTCCGAAAAGACTTCCTTCTTCTGCTCGTTCAACTCCTGCAGCTCGGTGTCCAAGTTCTCGATCCGCTCGACGAAGGAACGAATTTTTCCGCCGGGAATGGTGATGTCTGACATGGTGCCTCCTTGCTGAATGAGGCCGTGAAAATGAGAGCAAAGAGATAACCAATCCCTTAACCTGGGCCCGTTTGAAGCAGCTAGTCAGGGTATTGATCAGGACGCTCGGGAACCTATCGCGCGCCCTCCTCGCGGTAGCCTGCCAACTCCGCCCGGTTCGGTGTTCTACCGAGCCCCGGACCGGATCTAGGTCAGGCCTTTGCCAACAATTCGCGAGACCTCTGCCTCATCGCCTCGTTTTCAAGATAGACGGTCCCGTTTGCTATGCTTCGGCTCGTGATGCGAACGTTGGCCTGAGTCACTGCTTCGGCAGTGAAGCGGTGAATTGTCCCGTTCTCCAGCCCAAACATATCACCCGCGAGATGGAACGAGTTGATTTGTCGGCGGCCGTCGGAGAGCATCTTGTAGGTCCGGATTGCACCGGAGACCGGATTGGGTGCAGCGGTCATAGAGGTCACTCTCAGTTACAAGCGCGCGAAGCCGAAAATTTTAAGCTAAGACGATTCCGGCGCGCCTTGTTGATGCAAATCAAGCTCGCCAAACAGGAGAACTGGTTGCAGCTAGGCTCGCTTTTGGCGCAGATTGTCCGTCAAGATATAGATGCTGATCAGGGCGACCCAGGCGGGCAATATCGCAAAACTCCAGCTGATGTAGTAGCTGCCGATCAGAAGCGTCGCAGCGAGCAAGTACCCAATAAAGGCGATCCAGCGCGGCGCGAGGCCGGTGTAGATCACAACGGTTGACATGGAGATCATGAAGACCGCCGCCATCTTGATCGCATACACATTCATGACGACCAGGTGCGCTACGCGCGCGATCCATGCGTGCCACACCTCCGACTTCATGGGGTCTTCCGAACTTCGCACGGAACGGACGGCGTGCAGCGCCTTGGGGCATGCCTCGCAGCCAGGGAAATCAAACGCGCTTGCATCAGGTGGCCTTCATGTCGTTTTCGGCGGGCGCAACTCGCTGTTGGTCCAAGCTTGAAAGTCCGGAACCTGCATTGGATCGATGTCGTCGCGCCTGATACACCGAAACTTGCGACCGCCTGTCTTGACGATCACGAAGTGCATCGGCTTACCGCATTTCGGACAGATCGGGCTGGGAGAGTTTTTGGGCATGGCTACTCACGCTGAAAAGGCGCGAGTCTTCTGCTCACAGTCATCGGATAGCTGCCGAAGATAGGCCGATGATGGAACACGCTAGTTAACTATTGTGACAGCTGCATCAAGAAAGAACGGGACTACGTATTGTTACGTAGCCACTCTTTCTGGGGCATTCACAACGGTAAGCGTCGTTCTCAGGCCACGGCTTTGAGGTCGTGACGGCAATAGGCCCACGGAAGCAGCTCATCGATGTTGCTGTTTGGATGGCCGTTGACGATCCTGGTGAGGGCATCGGTCAGATAGGCAAGCGGATCGACATCGTTCAGCTTA
>NZ_JBFRFR010000112.1:0-17669 GCF_052114925.1 Bradyrhizobium sp. 2TAF36
TCCTCTATCTGAGCCTCGTCTAGAACGTTGTGCGGCACGTTCTTTAAGATGTGCATCAGCTTCGCAGTTTCCTCCAGCTCCTCCGCGGCGAATACGGCGCTTCGTAGATCCGGACCAGCTACAACGGGACCATGGTTTGCGAGCAGAACCGCACTCACTGCTCCTTTCAACGCATGTATCATGGTGCCCATGGCGGGATCTCCGGGCTTTACATAGGGCAAGCGTTTCACACGGCCGACGCGCATAACGACGTATGGTGTAATCGGTTTAATGCAGTCGTCCGGATCGATCGCAGATTGGCACGATATCGCTGTAGCGAATGGCGAATGCAGGTGTACAACAGCTCCTGTTCGGGCGCGCGTCTCGTAGAATGCCGTGTGTAGAAACACTTCCTTTGAGGGTTTGTCGCCGGAAACATGATTGCCTCTTGAATCCAGTTTGGCGATCCTGGCGGGGTCGAGAAGTCCGAGGCAGGAATTCGTTGGCGTGATAAGTATGCCGTCCGAGACTGCGACGCTAATGAGCATGTTAGCTTCGTCGCCGGAAGCTAACCTTGGTTGCCCAGGCTACTCAGCCGGCACTGGGTCTTCCTTCACGCCGCGGGCGACGATCCTAAGCGCACCGTCCGGCAACGGCCTCTGCAGTTCGAGCGCTTCATCCGCCGGTGCGGTCATCCAGATCTCGACCTCTTCGGGCGTTGTCAGGATTACGGGCATCGCCTTTGGGTGGATGGCGAAAACCTTCGCATTCGCCTCTGTCGTCAGGAACGCATAGAGGTCATTGGTGGTCTCGCCTTCCTTGACCTTCCTGACCGACGTCCAATTGGTCCAGATGCCGGCGAAGCAAGCCAGCGGGCGGGTCTCGTCGAGCGCGAACCAGATGTCGCCGCCCTCGGCCTTGTTGAACTCGCTGAAGCTGTTGAACGGCACCACGCACCGGTGCTCCGGACCCAACCAGCGCGTCCAGTGTTTGCTCTTCACGTTGCGGATGTTGGTCGTCCCGCCGTCGGGCTCCATCCGGAGCAATTCCTTGAAGTCGACCTCCTTGCCCTTGGCTTGTAGTTTCTCGGCGCGCTTCTTCGTTGCGTCCATGAGCGCCTTGGATGAAGACGGCATGCCCCATCGGGCAGTCGTAAGCTCGCGGCAGTCGGCGCCGGCGCGGACGATCGGCGCCTTGTAGTCTGGAAACACGCCAGGCATCGGCGCGAGGTTGCCGACATAACGATTGACCACGCGGAACAGCGCGCTGATGGCGGCCTGGTTGGTGGTGATCGAGCAGAGGTTACACATCGTCAGGTCTCCGCAGCGGCCTGGCGAGGGCGCTGCGCCAATTGTAGCAGCGTGGCCGCCGGGCGGCGATTAGCCTTGGCGCATTTGCTGCATCGGAGCCGACTCGCTAGGTCGTGGATGAGCGTGGTCGGCGGGTGCCGCAGCGTGGCCAGATCGACGTCGCGCTTCGACTTGCAGCGGGCGCACTCGATCTCAAGCCATGGGTAGCCGCCGTTAACTGCCTGGTCGAGCGCCGGCGACGGATCAATCGGGCCGCCGTCGGCCCACATGCGCTCGTTCCAAGACTCGCAGAGTAGTTTGTCGGCCTGCCTGATCAGGGCCTCGCCCTTCGCTCGGGTCTCGGCGGCTTGAGCCGCCAGAATCGTAGTCATCGCACGTGCCCGGCCGAGCTCCTTGGCGAGCGCTTTGCGGTCGCCGCCGCTCAGGGGCGTTGGGTGATGCTTCGGTGCCATGGTAGCATCCAGCTCCGGACGCCAGCGACTATTCAAACGCAGGCCAGCAGCCGTCTTCTTCATGACGACCGGTTCGTTGGGTGCAGGTATTGTCCAGCAACCGATGACCGACATCTTTCCAAAGTGCGTCCGGACCATAGAGGCGGACGGCGTCAACCTTCTGAATCTCGACGATTCTCGCACAGCGGCGGCATCCGACTCTCAGAATATGTTGGTCTTCCTCAGGTGGAGCGACGCTCCGGCCGGTGGCGGCCGAGCCTCGGCACGCGGATCCTCCAGGAGCGCCTGCCAGTATTCCGCCGGTAAATCCGCGTCGGGGGCCAATCCGGGCTTCTGCGGCGCGTGTCTGCTTAGGTGTCGGTCATGCGCCAGCTCGCGGGTCGGTCCATTATGCCCACATAGAACATAACATGAACATTGGGGTCGAGACCCGGCGTCAAAAATATCCTCTCCGAGGGTCGTCTATGCTGTCGGAACCATGCCTTGCCGTTCGTCTTGAATCCAAGCCGCCCAAACTGGAGTTCTGCGTACCMTGGCCCCGCGCGCCAACTGGAAAGGCTTCTTGCGTCTGTCGCTCGTCACCTGTCCGGTGGCTCTCTACCCGGCGACATCGGAATCCGAGAAGATCTCGTTCAATCAGCTCAATCGAGCGACCGGTCACCGGATCAAGTACGTGAAGGTCGACGCCGATACCGGTGACGAGGTGGCGAACGAAGACATCGTCAAGGGCTACGAACTCGACAAAGGACAGTACATCGAGGTCACCAAGGAGGAGCTCGAGGAGCTGGCGCTGGAGTCGACGCGGACCATCGAAATCGACGAGTTCGTCGACAAGGCCGACATAGACCCTCGTTATCTGATCCGGCCGTACTACCTGCGTCCCGACGGCAAGGTCGGTCACGACGCCTTCGCAGTGATCAGGGAGACTATCCGGGAGATGGACAAAGTGGCGATCGGCCGCGTGGTTCTCACCAACCGCGAGCACATTATCGCGCTCGAGCCGTTGGAGAAGGGTCTCGTCGGTACGCTGCTGCGCTACCCCTACGAGGTCCGCTCCGAGCAGGAGTACTTCGACGAGATCCAGGACGTCAAAGTCACCAAGGACATGCTCGACCTCGCAAGGCACATCGTCAACCAGAAGACGGGCACGTTCGACCCCGAGAAATTCGAGGATCACTACGAGACCGCGCTGGTCGACCTGGTCAACCAGAAGCGCGCGGGGAAGCCGATCACTCCGAAAGAACGGCCGAGGGGCGAGAACGTCGTCGATCTGATGGACGCGCTGCGGAAGAGCGTCGGCGGCGCCGCGGCCGAGACCAAGGCACCGAAAAAGCCGGCCAAGAAGGCGAAGAAGGCCACGGCGGGTCAGAAGGAGATGCTGATGCCGATCGCCGGCAAGAAGCCGGTAAAGGAAGCGGCCGTAAAGAAGCCGGCGGTCGGAGCACGGCGGAAGTCGGCTTAGGAACCGATAGGTCCTGAGGACGCTTGCTTTGGCAGACGTAGGAGGAGTGTATGGATGCAAGCGAAACCGCGGCGATGACAGAAGCCTCCGGGCTGACGAACGATCAGCACGGTCTTGAGAATCCTTTTCGGGAAAAGCCCGGGACGAAGAAGCAAGTGGACCTCGGACGCTCGGCGGAGGAATTGGCCGAGCGGCTCCGGAAGGTGACGGTGGAGGCGCCGTTGCGCTCGCTCTTGGCGGCTTTTGTGCTGGGAGTTTGGTTCGCACGTCGGCGTTGAGATCTAACGTGACGACCGCGTTGCAGGCCATGCCCACAAAGCTGAAGACCTACCGGATCTCGCTGGGCTTATATGATCTGGCGATCTCGGCGCGGCGAACCCGGCGCGTGCGCCCGCTTGCGCGCTCAGTGTTAGGGCGTGCATTCCGGGCAAGTGTCGCCAATTGATCCGAGCACGTCGCCGATCTCCGTGACGGCCTCCTCCGGTGAGACACCAGGCGGCGGATCCAGGCGGGCGATGTCAAAGGCGCGTTCTCGGGCATGAGGATCGGCACGATCCTGCGCCCAGCCGTGCGCCTCGCATTCGCGGATTGCGCCGGCCTCTTGCAATACGGCGAGCGCCCAGCCTCGTAGCGTTCGGATCGCCGATTGTCTCTGTTTCGTCGTCAGCATCTCGTCGCTCCTGCCCGGACGAATTCATCCGCCCCTCGGTCGTTCCGGCCGGTTAGCACGGGACAGGGATTCAGAATTGGCAGGGCGGACGACCGTCCACCTGTTCCACCCGACTGTGCATCAGCGCAGGCAATCAGCCTTCCTTGGCGGTCAGCTTCGTCGCGCCATGTTCTTTGCGGGTCGGGAGATCACTTCGGACATAATTTCTCCAGAAGTTCCACCACGTACCCCTCTTGTAAGGGCAGCGCTCCATCCATATACCATCCATGCAGATGGCAAGTGGATGGCGATGCCCTGGAATATTCAAGAATTGAGGCCCAAGCCTCCGGAAACCGAAAAGATCACCATCAATCTCGGCTTCGTCGATCTGGGCCACGTCGATCTGATGGTGAAGGACGGGTTCTATTCGAACCGCACGGATTTCATCCGGACGGCGATCCGCAATCAGCTCGAGCGTCACGCCGACGTGGTCAAGCAATCTACCGCCCGTAAAGGCTTGGATCTCGGCCTCCGGAATTACACGCGCGCGGATCTCGAAGCGGCGCAGCGAGCCGGCGAGATGCTGCACATCAATGTGCTTGGCCTTGCCAGCATCGCGCAGGACGTCACGGCCGAACTCGCCCGCTCAACTATCGGCTCGGTTTCCGTGCTCGGAGCCCTCCATGCCACCCCCGCGGTCAAGGCCGCTCTCGCCGACAGAACAAGGTGAACACGATGTTGAATCACGACACGCTGCGCGAAGCCACGCGGTTGACGCGAGCGGGGCAACTGACCGAAGCCACGGCGCTGCTGCAGCGCATGTTCAAAGGCGAGCATGCGCCCGCTGCGGCATCGCTCGTCCCGCAGCTCGTCGGCCTTCCAGACGGCGTTCCGCCCACCATTGACCTCAAGTCTAGCCGCCTCGGCTGGGCCGACCTCAAAGCTCCGGCTACCACGGCACGTTTGCACCGGCCGCTGTTCGATCGGGCCAAGGACGGCACCTGGCTGGGTCTGCGGGGTGCCAAGCACGCGCCTGCTTCGATCACCGACATCGCGCCGGAAGGAACGAAGTTTATCGACGGCAACTACAGCAACGAGGCCGGAAGCCGGAGCTACAAGCTGTTCATCCCCAGCGGCTACCAACGAGGTCAACCGCACCCGCTGGTCGTCATGCTGCATGGCTGCACTCAGTCGCCGGACGATTTCGCAGCCGGCACCAGAATGAACTTCATCGCGGAAGAACAGAACTGCCTGGTGGTCTATCCGGCACAGCATGGCGGCGCTAATCCGTCCAAGTGCTGGAACTGGTTTCGCGCGACTGACCAGCGCCGCGACGAAGGCGAGCCCTCGCTGATCGCCGGCATCACTCGCCAAGTCATGCGTGACTACTTAATCGATCCAAAGCGCGTCTTCGTCGCCGGCCTCTCGGCTGGAGGCGCCGCTGCAGCAATCATGGGAGCCACCTATAGCGATCTATATGCTGCGGTCGGGATCCATTCCGGCCTCCCTTGCGGAGCCGCTACCGATATGCCCTCGGCGTTCACCGCCATGCGGCAAGGGGGCAAAGGCGCTCGTCCTGCGGCGACCGGCCCGAGGATCCCGACCATTGTTTTTCACGGCGATCGCGACACCACCGTGCATCCAGGCAATGGCGCCCAGGTCGTCGAACAGACTATCGGAGCGACCAAGACGCAGAAGAAAGTGCATCGCGGGCAAATTCCGGGAGGGCATGGATATACCCGAACGACCCACGTCGACGGCCAGCGGGAGATTTTGGAGCACTGGAACATCCACGGTGCCGGCCACGCTTGGTCCGGAGGGAGCCCCGCCGGATCCTATACGGACGCAGAGGGGCCGGATGCCACGAAGGAAATGCTGCGATTCTTTCTGGAGCATCCGCACGCCGGATGAATCTTGAAGCGGAGCTACTCCGACGGCATCGTGAATGTGAAGCGCGTCTCCTTCGGCGACGACGAGACGGTCAAAGAGCCGTCATGCGCCTTCGCGATCTGAGAAGCGATATATAGCCCCAATCCGAGTCCTTGCCTGCTTGCGCGGGCCTCGGCACGAAAGAACGGCTCGAACAGCTTCTCCATCGCCGCTTCCGGTATAGGCTCGCCGGCATTTGCGACCCAGAGCTCGAAAGAACCGCCGTGCGTTTCGGCGTGAACGACGATCGGCTGGTTAGAGGTGCCATGCGTCAAGGCGTTGCCTAGAAGGTTGGAGAGTAGCTGACCAACACGCGTCCGGTCGCAATCAACCGGCCGGTCGATCGCGAAGTCCGCAAGGATTTCCCTCCCGGGCGATCCCATACGCAGTTCGTCTACGACCTGCTCGAGTTCAGGTTGGAGTGGCTTTCGGGGGTCGCGCCGCAGGGTGATGCCACCGCCCAGCCTGCCACGCGCGAAGTCCAGCACGTTGTCGATCATCGCGCTCATGACGGTCGACTGCAGCATCGCGGTGACCCGGTGCTCCTGTTCGCTCTGTACCGTCCGATCGAGGATACGGGCGCCGGCGCTAATCGAGGCGAGCGGATTGCGCAGATCGTGACCGAGAACGGCGATGAATTGTTCGCGAAACCGCGACGTCTCATTTTCCAGCCGCAGCACCTCCTGCGTGGCCTTTTCCGCCGTCACGGCCAGATCCTTGGCCGACAGAAGCTCCGTTTCGTACCGGCGCCGGTCGGTCGCCTTGATCAGCGCGATGCGGATGCCCAGCGCGTTCCCGTTCGGATCGCGGCGCTCATTGGCGTTCGCGATGATCTGCAGCGGATCGCCCGCGGCCGTAAGCATGTCGATCGCGAACTCGTTGAAGAAACCCTGCATCCGGAGTAGGGGCGCGATATGGGTTTCGAAATAGATACGCCCGGGAAAGGTGAGGAAATCACTGAAGCGCTTCCCGAGCATCGCGTCCGCGTCGTGACCGGTCCATGCGAGGAACGTCCGGTTCACGTGCTCGATGCGCGTGTCGGCGCGCAGCGTGATGTAGCCGCACGGAGCATTTTCGATCATGTCGTCGAAGTCGAGACCGGCGACGCTCACTAGACGAACGTTCTCATGGCGTCGACCATCTCTTTAGGGGCGCTGAGATTCGGACAGTGTCCGGTCGCGTCGAGGACGGTCATCCGGCTGCCCGGGATGTTGCGGTGGACGAACTCGCCGACCTCAAGCGACGCGATGATGTCCTCCTTGCACTGGAGGATCAGCGTTGGAACGGCGACGCCGGCCAGGTCCTTGCGGTTGTCGGAGGTGAACGTGACTCGGGCGAACGCCTTGGCGATCTCCGGATCGGTTCGGCAGAAGCTGTTCGTCAGTTCTTCGCCGAGTTCGGGCCGGTCGGGATTGCCCATGATTGCGGGCGCCATCTGGGTCGACCAGCCCATGTGGTTGGACTCAAGGAACTGCAGCAATTCCTCGATCTGCGCGGCACTGAAGCCGCCGACGTATTCGTAATCGTCGATGTACCGGGCAGAGGGGCCTACTAGGACCAGCTTGCCGAACATGCCGGGAGCCTTCTGAGCGGCAAGTACGCCGATCATGCTGCTGACGGAGTGGCCGACGAAGATGGCATCCTCCAGTTCGAGTTCGCGCCCGATTTCGACAAGGTCATCGGCATACCCCGATAGGCTGGAGTATTTGGTCTTATCGTAGGCGGCGAGATCCGACCCGCCTGCGCCGACCTGATCGAACGTTACCGTCTCGAAGTCGTTCTCGAACGCCGGAGCCACGATCCGCCACATGTTTTGGTCGCAGCCGAACCCGTGACCGAACACGATAGCCCGGTCCCCGGCTCCTCGAACATTCACGTTGTTCCGCTCGATTACGCCTGACATCGAATACCTCGGAAATTACGGCGCGATGCCGCATCTGCACCTTATCCGGGATCAGGTCGAGCTTGCGAGTCCTTAGCGCGGAACCCTGTCATTTATCGCTGTTCGACGGACCAGTTCGATCCGACTGACGCTGGCCAGGTCTCCTTGCCGTCGTTGAGTGCATCTACAAACCGAGTTGTGGCCCTACCGGCTGTCATCCTGGCGGCCGAGGTATGACCTTTGAAAAGTCTGGTTGTTCGAGCCCCTCGGCCTGCTGACATTCGCACGGCATTCCGGCGCCGCATTGACAGCCCTTCTCATTCCAAGCTTGGAAAGGGTGGTTCTCGCACACCCAGCCCAGCCCAAAGCAGATCTGGCAGTCGGGATCTATCAGGTGACTAACTCCAACGAACAGTCGGCACACAATCTCTTGTAATCGCTGATGGCTGTGTTCGAGAGCATCAAGACACGGTGTTCACAACGCCTAACCATTGCTTCCACCGACTCCAGCAGCACCTTGCTCGCAACCTCGGGATCACCGAGGTTGCCCGTCCGCTCCAGGTAATCCCAGGCGATCTGGATCGAGTTTTCCATGATAACGGGCAGGGGCTTACTCATGCGAGGAAACGACCCTGAGCTTGGCGAGTTCCTTGCGTCTCCGTGCTCTCCGATTCGTGGCGCCCGCACAGGCAATTTAGGCAGCCGCACCTATGGTGGCTCTGCGCCACGACGGCGGCCGACGCCGAATGAGGGCGTTCTTCCGAAGAACAGCGGCCGAAGTCGTCTGCGACCAAATAGACGGTCTCGTCACCGTTCGGGGCGATCGACATAAGCCGTCGAGACTGACGCATAAGCAACTTACACGACGGAACCGGGATTCAATTTGTCGACGTCCGATTCGTCGCTGTTACAGTGCGTACGCAGTTGGAGCGCAACACAGAGTCGGCAAAACAGCGCGACGGCCTGAACAAGAGGCTTCTTTGGTTCACAGGCAGGCTTATGGGGGGATGACCGGATTAGTAACCACTCCGATTGCCCCTAGTTGGGCTGAAGAAGGCCCATGATATGCGGATCGATGAAGCCGTTGCGGCCCGCGCCTACGAGTTGTGGGAGCAGGCAGGCAAGCCGGAGGGCCGAGAAGACTTTTGGCGCTTGGCCGAACAGGAATTGCTCAACGAGGATCAAGGCTCACCTCGACGCACACCGGATACGCTTTAGGCGAGGAGCTACCCGTCATACCCGCGTTCCCGGCTATCATCTGTCCTGCGCGACGCTTAGGTAATTTGGCGGGCGGTCTTTCGAAAACACAAACCGGCAACGGACTGGCCGCAGACGGATCGTCCGTCATCCCCATCGGGAAGCCAAAGGGTTTGGAACGCTTTCCGTACAGATCTTTTTATTTAGTCGCGGTTCAAGCGCTTGTTCGGAGGGTTGCGGCACCCTGATAGAGAGATGATCGAGTTAATGGCTTCTGTCAAAGCGGAATTGGATAGATACTTTGAATTGTTCCGGCGACGGGTGCCTACGAAGGTGTCGGCCTTCATTCTGTGGCTACGAGAACCATCCTCGTTTTGGGTCCGTGTCGTTGTCGCCGGGTTGCTCATCCTAGGAGGCGTCTTCAGCTTTCTGCCTATCTTCGGCCTCTGGATGCTGCCTCTAGGCCTTCTTCTTATCGCACAGGACATCCCTATTCTTCAGAAGCCTCTTCTCATGGCTCTGAGGTGGATCGAGGCCAAGTGGGAGCAGCTGAGAGCGCTCTTTAAGAAGAAACCATCAGGCTGATGGACATGATCCGGCGCGCTCACTCTATCCGGAGCGTCACCCGATAAGCGGGCGCCAAACAACTGCACGACCTGCGTATCGGTGCCGCACAAGTCACCTTGCCGCGCGGTGAAACACCTCGCGATGACAGCACAATGAACTTGGAACCTGCACCGGAGTTAACGGTGGCAGATCGCAGAGGTGACGAGGTGATGGCAGCAGTCAGGGTCAAACCCACGAAGCCCGACGTGGTGATCGCGCGGACCGTGTCGCGCAACACCAATCATCGTACCGAGATGGTCTCGCGCGGGCTGACTTGGGGCGCCGACGAGAAAATCCTTCTGGCGCTCGCGACCGTCGGCTGGTTTGCGACGCGTGGTAGGTCGGAGCAGCTGCAGCGGGCGGGCAATCATGCGCTGCTCGTTACGGTCGTGGTCTCGCTGATGCCTCATGGTATGAAGTCGGTATTCGATCAGACCCGCCCGGACCGCAAGACTGTGCTGGGTCACATGCACGGGGTCTCATTTTCCGGAAAGCGCGATGACGCGTTTCCCTCGGGACACGCCCTCCATATGGGCGCGCTGGCCTCCGCCGCCGGCACTTTAACGCCTCTCCCGCGGAGAATGATCCGAGCCTTAGTGATCGCCCTTTCCCTGACGCGGATAGTCGTGCTGGCGCACTGGGCTAGCGACGTGGTCGCGGGCTTCGCGCTGGGTGCGATCATAGAGCGGCTGCTGCGCTTGTGGACCGGCTATCCGCTTTGGACATCGGAGAAGAGCGACCGTGTCCATTTTTGAGAACGTCAAGGAATACATGCAGCGCGCGACCGGCCTGCGCCGTCCAGGCAGGAAGGAAGCTCCGGAACTCGCTTGTGCCCGGAAGCCTCACACGGTCCGCTTCAAGGATGACGGCTCGTACCCAATCACTTGCGATGGCCGTTCATCATCTACCGTGGCGCCGCGATTTTGGCGACGGGCACGACCCGGCGGCCGTGATGGAGGATCTCTTCGAGGCCAACAGCTGGGGCGACACTTGGCGCGACGGCATCTACAGCTACGTGCATTATCACTCCCGAATTCATGAGCTGCTTGGCATCGCCCGCGGCAAGGGCCGGGTACGCTTCGGCGGCAACAAGGGCCGGATATTCACGCTGAAGGCTGGCGACGTCGCGATCCTGCCCGCCAGTACCGGCCATCAATGCCCGTTCGCCGAACAGGACTTGCTCGTCGTCGGCGCCTATCCGCAGCATCAACCGTTGCTATATGCGGAGTCGTTCTCGCCCAACACGCCCGAGGGCGCTTGTCTCAATTGCCATGGCATTGGCCGAGTCCATGCTGTCGACGAACGCCAGCTCGTTCCCGACGATACGCTGACCATCCGAGAGCGGGCCGTAGCCGCGTGGCCAAGCGCCTGGCAAGGCCAAAACCTGCGCGATATTCTCGTCACCCTCGGCTACGACGTAGACAAGCCGTGGCGCGAATTGCCCAAGAAAGATCGGGACTGGATCCTGTTCACTGACGAGCAGCCGACGGTGCCGGTCTACGCGGGTTATACGCCTGCCGAGACGAGGCGGGCACTGAAGCGGAAGGAGGAGCCGAGCTATCAAGGTACTTTTACCGGCGCGCGCAAATACGTGCTGCAGACGTTCGCCACGACGCAGAGCGCTATGATGAAACGCCGGGTGGCGCAATTTCTGTCGAGCTCAAATTGCCCAGTCTGCAAGGGGAAGCGGCTTAAACCCGAACCGCTGTCCGTCACTTTCGCCGGAATGGACATTGCCGAGGTTTCGCGACTGCCGTTGAACCAGCTCCGCTTGTTGCTCGGCGGGCATCTCGACAAGAAAAGGAATCAATTCGTCGGCCATCCTGAGAAGGCTCTCGTGGTGCAACGGATAACGGAGGACATGTCGGCACGCCTTGAAGTGCTACTTGATCTCGGTCTTGGCTATTTGACGCCCGAACGCAGCACGCCGACGCTGTCGCCAGGCGAGCTACAGCGGCTTCGATTGGCGACGCAGGTCCGCTCTAATCTGTTCGGAGTGGTCTATGTCCTGGATGAGCCCTCTGCGGGACTGCAGCCGCATGGATGACCTCGTACTCTTCCTCTCGCAAAGCGTCCACCACGAACTGCTAGTAATACTGTTAGTGCTAGAGCATTCAACTTGCTCCAGCGATACGGCTTATCAATGGCCGAAGGTTCGCTTCAAGAAAGTCTCGCGAAAATCAAGGCATGAACGCCTGTGTAGTCGCCGCAGAGAGCACAACGAGCGGAGGGCTGATTGTTCTCAGACTGACGCCGTTGAGCAGTGGTCAGGAAGATCGCCAGTTAGACGTTTGTTGGTTGGAGTTGCTACCTAAAATCATCGTCGACAGCGCAGAACGTGCGAATTGTGCCACCCAAGATGAAGGCGCCGATAAACATCATCCAGAGTGCCGTCACTGAGGTATCGCCGAGTAGCATTCCGACGCCACTGTTTTCCATTTTCGCTCTCGCTGTTTTGTCGGGAGAACCAAACCCGCATTGGAGCGGAGGTTCCCTGTTTCGTTCCTATTGTACGGTCTCGCGCTTAGGCACAATTCATGAGGCCCGATGTTAGAAACGAATGGAGGACCACCCGGCCGAACAAACTGAGGGCGATGTGCTGGACAAACTCCGGCGCCATATCCGCATTTTGGTCGATATCGGTCGTCTTTCGGTTGAAGAGGCCGGAATAGAACGCTTCTTGGACCAAGCGGTGCTGCAAATTGCCCGAGCCGTGGAAATCGACCATGTTAAGGTGCTTCAATATCGTCCAGACACGTCCGATCTTCTGTTGATTGCGGGAGTCGGCTGGAAGGATGGTGCCGTCCGCACCGCCACGCTGTCGGCCGACCTCCGCTCGCCGCCTGGCCGCGCTTTCCAAACGGCCGAGCCTGTCAGCATCAGAGATTTCGCCGAGCAGAACGAATTTGTTTGTTCCGAGTTCTTGGCGGAGCACAGCATTGTGGCTGTCAGCAACGTCCCGATCCTCATCGGCGGCGCCTCATGGGGCGTGCTGGAGGTGGACAGTACAAAGCCGAGAGACTTCTCCCAGGATACGACCGAGTTTCTGACCGCCGCCGCCGCGCTGATAGGTGCTGTGCTGCGTCGCGGTGCGCAACCGGACGAGCATGCAAGCCTTATGGCTGCGGTCGCGGAAGCTAAAAAGGGGCAGATCTTGCTTCGAGAGATGCAACATCGGGTCAAGAACAATTTTCAACTCGTCCTGTCCTCGATTTCCATCCAGAAGCGCCGCTATCTTGATCCAGAATCACACCGCGCTCTGGACCACGTGGCCAGCCGCATCAACGCCATCTCGCTCGCACATGATCAGCTTGCCCCTCGCCAAGAGGGGCAGATCGTTAGACTTTCCCATTACATCCGGGCTCTTTGCAGCGCGATCCGCAATCAGGTGGATGAGGTTGAAGTCGACGTCGAATGCGACGAGCTCGAATTGGCGATCGACCGGGCCCTCCCGGTTGGCCTCATTTTGAATGAGACTGCGATGAACAGCATCAAGCATGCGTTCGGTGCAGAGGGAGGCAGGATCAGCGTAAGTTTGGTGGGAGGCGTCGGCTACGGCGAGGCCCGATTGACAGTGACCGACAACGGTCGCGGCATTCAACATCCGAACAAAAACGGGTCGGGCCTTAAGCTGATTACCTCTCTGGCGAGACAAATTGGCGGTACCGTCAACCAGACCAGCAGCGACGCGGGTACAACAACAACGCTTACATTCCCTTTGATAATGTAAAGTGGGACCTGCTGAGCAGGCACGGGATAGGCTGGGCCTCAGCTATCGCGGGCCGGGTCGGCCGATGGTACACCTGCGGACCAAGCAAAGCCCCGTATCGTCGCCGAGGTGGGTAGTCGGGTTGTGGCCCTTAGCCGCAGGTCGATTGAGCGCGTGTCATGTCGGCTGTCGGGCAGACCGGACACCGATCCAACTTGGCGTCCACCGCTGATTTCGAACCCAGGCGGCAATCGACCGCAGAGAAGCGGATGTAACCTTCACGACAACAACGCTAGACCAGACCGCCCGTTTAGAGCGCTAAATGTTTTTCGTCATCCTCTTGAAACGTTTTTGCTCGTGACAGATTTTTTGGACGCCGCAGACGTGGCGGCCGGGGCGCCTTCGGGGCCCCGCAATCAAGGCGGGCGCCGGAAGGTGTCCGGTGCCAGCTCATACCCAGCTTGCTCTTTGGAGGATTTGGCTATGAGGTATGATTGGACTCCCCTGTGGAAGTCGACCATTGGGGTCGACCACCTGTTTGACGTTCTCGACGAGGTCCAGCGGACCGCCGAAGAGACCTATCCCCCGTATAACATCGAGCGGCTCGACGAGAACCGCTTCCAAATCTCGGTGGCGCTCGCCGGATTCACACCGAACGAGGTGGGCCTTACGGTGCAGCAGAATGTCCTGACGTTGGAAAGCCATAAGGCCGAGAAGGACGAGAAGACCTTCCTGCATCGCGGAATGGCGACACGGTCATTCAAGCGCCAGTTCACCCTGGCTGACCACGTTGAGGTCAAGGGCGCGCACTTCGAGAATAGTCTGTTGGTCATCGAGCTTCAACGCGAGATTCCCGAGGCCATGAAGCCGCGGCGCATCGCCATCGCGGGCGCAAGCGCCGGGCAGGTCAAGCAGATCGAAGGCAAGGCCGCCTGACCAACCCGCGGCCTGGTTCCGATCGCCGCCGCGCGGGTGCTCCCGCGCGGCCATCCTAATGCGTCTTATGATGGGTAGGAGCTTTAGCCATGCGGACGACGCCCACACACGATAACGTCTTCGATTTAAATGCTCTTCTTCACCCCGGCACGGTGTTCTCGCATCCGCGCGAGGTCGTCGCTGACCCGAATTTGAGTCTGGCCGAGAAGCGGGCCATCCTCGCGTCATGGGCTTCTGACGCCTCGGCGATCGCGTCCTGTCCAGCGTTACGCTCGCCGGACGGACTAAAGGCGCCTGCTCATAGACGAAATTCTGGAAGCGCTACGCGCGCTAGACGGGAACGGTCCGCGCAACCCGCCGGGCGGCAAGCCCATGCGTCTGCGCTGGGCCGAGCGTCGCGCGGCGGCGTGAGCGAGGGGTCTGCAAGTGATTCCATGACTGACGTCACACAGTTGATTCCAGGTCGCTTCTATTGGGTCCTTGTGCGCTCAAGCACGAAACATCCTGAGTGGCAGGCGGCACGCTTCGCCGGCGCTACCTGCCAAGGCGACGGCGCCAAGTGGGACTTCATCGGCTTCAATAGCGACGTCGATCATCTTTTCATCGAGGTCGTCGACATCGGCTCAGAAATACTGTCTGTCTAAACGCTCGCGTTAAGATGCCTAGGAAGCCAAGCGACAGCGCAGCTATCGATCCACTGCGCGGATTCCCTGTTTCTGTACAACCGCTGCGGCCCTGCCCTTTCTGCAGCGGTTCGGAGGTTTGAATCAACAGCAACATCGATCCAAAATTCGTAGTATGTAAGAAATGTTCGGCTTTCGGCCCCAATGCGCCGACCGTTAAGTAGGCGGCCGAGCATTGGAACAAACGCACCGCCCCCTAAAGCGAAGACGTGGCGGAACTTGTTTCTCTTTCGGAACGGTATGGCGTTCTTGCGGGCGGCGAGCCAGACCAGCTAGCAAATAGGAAGTAGGCCAATTACCAGCCGAGCCGCGCCCACAGGGCACCAAGCAGGGCGAGCCAGCCCAGCATGACGACCATGCCGCGCGCGAACCGGCTCTTCACCTCACCGCGCCGAGCAGCTCGGGCCGTGACACCAGCACTGCGGCCGCGCCCACCAGCAGCAGCATCGACGAGACCATGATGGCGATCCACTTACTATCATCCATGGACGCCAATGCACGCGCCGTCTCGTCGTTCCAGTTACGGAGCGGGCCATCAGACGGGTGCGCAAGGCCACCGGAATAGGAAGTAGGCCAATTACCAGCCGAGCCGCGCCCACATGGTACCGAGCAGCGCGAGCAGTGCGAGCCAGACCAGCATGAGGACCATCCCGCGGGCGCGACCGATTAAGGCGACCCGTCCGGCGGGCGTCGCCAACGCGACGACAAACAGCGTGACGATGACCGCGACGATGACCAGGCCGAAAGGGGTCATGGCTGCTCAGAGCAGGGATAGTTGGACGGTGGCCCCGCGCCCGTGGGTTTCGAGGAACGCCTCAAGTGATGGCGGAACCTCGCACGGAGCACCCCTGTTGCAGCGCCTCGGCAATGTCCTCGGAGGCATCCCGCGACCAGCCCTCACCAGTGTTGAAGCTCACAATGGGGCGGGGTTATTGCCCCTCCATCAGGTGGCGCAGGAGCGTCTCGCGGTCGGTGTGCTCCTCGTCCGTCTCGCTCCAGGACCGGCCCAGATGCCGCCGAAATCATTGAGCACAAGATAGATGTCCCGGTCGAAGCCAGGAACAATTGACGGGGAAGAACGCATAACACCACTCCACCGAGCCGGAGCATCAATCCAACAGGGGCGCGGCAAGGGCGTCAAGATCGGCTGCGGTGATGGGCGTTATGCGCGACGGATTGGAACGGCCCCGCCCACAAGGGCTGGGGGAAATGTGGGTCGGGGCGCCCTTTACTGGCCCGTGCAATGGCCAGCCGACGCAAACGCTCCCTGTCATCCGTCGTTCCTATGTCCGGCGAGCCGCTCTTCGCTCGACGTCAGCAGGCGCACTGTACTTTGCCCACTCACGTCGGTGCGCTCCGCGCTGCTTTGGAATATCCGTGACGAAAGAGAGATTGCTGCCGTCACCGTATAGCATCTGTCTGTTCGACATAGTTCGGGTCGCATGCGCGAAATGCCGCGAGGTGTGCATCACCTAAGTTCAAAAGTGAACCGACCCACGGCTTCGCAAAGGTTTGTTCACCTTGATGTAGGGAACAGCCAAAGCGGCAATAGCCGGGCCTCATTTCGCGCGCTGAGTATCAGATCGCTGCTGCTGGGGGCCAAACGGAGATGTCCGATGGGTGTGGCAGGCTTGCGCTTCGCGCAATTGAAAAGATCGTTCCGTGTTCGAGCGGCCCTTGTCGGCATGCTCCAGGAGTTGCCGTTTGTCTGCGCGGTGATAATTGCAGTCGGCTCGACAGTCATGATCGTGATCAAGCTCTGCAAGGATTTGCCGGAGTGAGGCGGGCTGACCGCCATGGCGCTCATGCGGCCCTTTGTCTACCGATCGGCATATAAATACACTCCCGCTGATTTCAGCGCGGAACGGATATGACAGACCCATTGACGGCAGAAGCAATCTACCTGCGGCTCGGCAGCCTGATGGCCGACGCCCCCGACCTCAAGGCCGACCCGACGCCGATACGCGCCGTGGGCTCGCTCTGGGGCCGCGCTAGCGCGTCGCGTATTAATAGGCGCAAATATAGTTTCCGTACGCATCGTAGCAACTGCGGCGGTACGCAGCAGCGCCAACGGCAGCCGCGCCTACCGCTGCCGCTCCGACACCGTAGCCCCGATAGCCGTAGCCGCGATAGCCGCCCCGATAGCCGTAGCCCCGGTAGCCTGTGCCGCGCACTGCAACAGCGCCGCCGCCCCGCGGTCCTCGAACTGCGACCGCACCGCCGCGGTAACCGCCGCCACCCCGATAGGCACCTCCCCCGCGCCGAGCCTCGGCATCATCGGGGATCAAGCAGGCGATGAGCAAAACGAAAGCGGCAAGAGGAGCGAGAATATAGCGGAGCATGACAGAAACCCTTCTATGAAGTCCTTAAGCCCCGCTCGCGAGATTGCGGCTCTCTCCGCGCAGGAGGTTGATGTAGATCAATCGAACCTGCGCACTGCGGCGCCTACGCTATGTTCCCGCACCTGTCAGGAAAAAGAATGGTCGCTTCCGAAGCGCGATCACGTTCGGCCGCCGTGTTCGGTGCGCCTTTTGACCTCTATCGTAGCGGTCATGCGCAGTATTGGACCAAACTCGTCTCTTGCCTCGACTTCGATAGGTCCTGTGCCGGCACCACAAATGATGGTTTCTCCTAATAATTCGCGCGCTAACCGTTCGACGGCCTTAAGGTCCGCAAGATCGATACCCTCATGATCAATAACGACGGCCGGACTGCGGTAGTCGAAGTAGTCGTTCGTGAAGAACTGGCGGCGGCGCCCGGCTCAAGCGGTGTTTCGAGCCGGGACGGTCTCGAAGAAGGCTCGGATGATGACACGCAAGAGCTCTGCGAGCCATCGCAGCAGCAGACCGAAGTTATAGCCGGCGGCGGCGAGAAC
>NZ_JBFRFR010000113.1:0-17106 GCF_052114925.1 Bradyrhizobium sp. 2TAF36
TGGCTGGCAGTCCTGGCATCGATCTATGGAATCGTGTTCCCGGTACGTCTTGCATGGCGGGGGGACAAGGTTTCTGCAGTTAGGCCAGAAATTCGCCTTCTGCTTTGGGAAAGCGCAYAACCAACGGTCTCGATGGCGGAATTGCCTTCGAGTACATGTATCAGGATCAACCATCTAAGCCTCTAGGCTCGTTCATGCTCGTGAAGAGCGATTGCAAAGCGGGATGAAAGGGAGCAGTGCACCGGGGAGCTGTTGGCTGCGCTGGATGGGCTGCTCTGCCGCGCCTTGTCGGTGGTCACAAGTGGTGGTACAAGCCCGACGTCAGTCGCGCTGATTTGTACTGATTTTTCAATGTGAAGGCTGTGCATCGGTCGCCTCATTCCGGGCGCGCCATCGGGTCAACCACAGTCGCCCACCCGATGTTCCATAACATCCGATATCGGCGGGGCGGACCGGTTCTCGCGTCGCAGTTTGTCGCCTACTTAGGCTTTGCGCTGATCGCCTCGCTTTGAACGGTTTCGGCGTTGCTGTCGTCGGTCCTCAAGCCGGCGCTTGGGTGCTATGGGCACCGGTACGATCATCGGTGTCGAATCTGTCTCGGTTTGATCATCTTGAGAAGAAGGAGGTGTTGCTCCGCTGCTGCGTTCCAGGTCGTCCAGGAAAGTACGTCCCCCATCGGTAATTCGCCAAGCACCTAACTCACGCGCCACAAACTTCTGACCAAAAATATCCAGGTTGGGCGCAAGCTCTGATAGGCGCTTCATGCGTGCCGGCCATTCCGGCCCGCTGGTATAAAAGATCGCGAGATGTTGTTTGACGACTTCAAGACTGGCTACGCCGCTCGGCTGTCCGGCCAAAATTTTTAAGATCGAGAATTGAAAACTCACATGCGATACTCGACGCAACGACTCGGACCACTTTGCTTATTGTAACGAATTGAAACATCGTCTCAAAGCTCTACCGCGGTGCTTTCAAGGGAAATGCTTGATCGGTAAGGCTAATCGCGAGGGTTAATCGGCTGGGGTGCAAGTCCGCGACGCCGATCCCAGCAAGGCGTCAACTCTTGTGCGACGATGCGGAGCCAAATTCGCATGTGAGAGCAGGGGAACTAAACCGAGCCGGGTTTTTCACTGCAGTCGGTCCCTAGTGTCCTGACTGATAGATTGCCGTTGCTCTGGCCATGCCAGGGGCAGCAGCTTTGGTATCTGTCTTAGCCGAAGCAAGCTTTCACCACGCAGGACGGCAGTCAGCATCTCGGGAGGGAGATAGGCGAGCCTGAGGCTTTGGCGAATGACCTTTGGATTATAGCTTGCCGATCTCGCGAGCTCTTCGATGGACGCGTGGTCGCCATTAGAAAGCGCGCGAAGCCACGCGTGAGCTCTGACGATCGCTTTCAAAAGCTTAGGATCAGACGGTACTTCGCCGGGTTGTTGCTGAACTTGCGCACGATTTCGGGGCTTTGGCGTCCAAGGAATCTCGATTAGATTTGTTTCCGCCGAACCATCGTTCAGCGCCACTTGAAAGCGATCTTTCGAAATCGTCACGCGACCGATGCGACCGAACAGCTGCTCACGCGCGATGTCATCGGCTTCTGACACGCGTCGGATCTCCGCTTCGACGAGATTTTCGATTTCGGGAGCGGAGACCCGAGTGACCGCGCCGGCCATCTGTTTTCGTCCACGCAATGCCCTGCTGGTATAGAACCGATATCGGACGCCGTTTTTGCTGGAAAACGTCGGCCCCATCCGGTTGCCCTTGTCGTCAAACAGCTTGCCCATGAGCAGAGCGCCGCTCTCGGAAAACTTCGTGCCRCGCCTGGAGTTGTTCTCTTCGAGAAGTTGCTGCACTTGCTTAAACGTCTCTTGATCCAGAATGGCAGCATGCTCTCCTTTGAACCATTTGCCGCCATGATGGACCTCTCCGAGATAGACTCGATTTTTCAGGAAGTAGGCGAGGGGGCCGTACGTGAAGGGGATGCCGCCATTGTATTTCGCGACCTTGGTGGTCCGATGCTTCGTGACGATGCCCCTCCGGTCGAGTTCGGCGACGAGGCTGCCGAACGAGCGATGCTCCAGATACAGCCGGAAGATCAGCCGGACCCGCTCAGCCTCGGCCTTGTTGATGACGAGCTTCTTGTCCTTGGCGTCATAGCCCAGTGGGACAGTACCCCCGGTCCACTTGCCCTTCTTTCGGGAGGCGGCGACCTTGTCCCTGACCCGTTCGGACGCAAGCTCCCGTTCAAACTGGGCAAAGGACAGGAGGATATTGAGGGTAAGACGGCCCATCGATGTCGTGGTGTTGAACTGCTGGGTGACCGCCACGAAGGAGACGGACCGGGCATCGAAGGTCTCGACCAGCTTAGCGAAGTCTGCCAGCGAACGGGTCAGGCGATCGATCTTGTAGACCACGACAACGTCGACCTTGCCGAGACCGATCTCGCCAAGGAGCCGTTTCAACGCCGGCCGTTCGAGATTGCCGCCGGAATAGGCCGGATCGTCATAATGGGCTGGGACCAGCTTCCAGCCCTGTGACGCCTGACTCTTTATATACGCCTCGCAAGCCTCTCGCTGGGCATGAAGAGAATTAAAGTCCTGATCCAGGCGATGCTCGGTCGATTTGCGGGTGTAGATGGCGCAGCGGAGCGAACTTGCGGACTCAGCCGGCACGATGGTCGGTCCCATCTGCGCTCGTCGATCTCAGGCCAAAGAATCGAGGGCCATTCCATTTTGTGCCTGTAATTAACGTCGCAATCTCGGACAGACTGGTGAAGGTCTTGCCATCATAAGCAAATCCCTTGTCGAGCACCGTCACCCGATAGGTTCGCCGGTTCCATGATCGCACCAGTTCGGAGCCCGGCTTGATCCGCCGTTGCACCTCCAGGCGAGCGTTGGGCTTGGCAGCGAAGGCCTTGACCAATTGATCGAGGACTCGCCGAGCTTTTGAGGAAAGGCCTCCATAGGCCTTTTCCTGAATGCGGTGCGCGATGCTGCGTCTCAACAGATCGGGGCCGAATGCCTTGGGCGGTTCGGCCTTGAACAATTCACGATAGCGCCTCCGCAGCCCGACCACGGGCGTCGTCGTGAGGCGCTCAAGCTCGGCTTCGACTTCGGGGTTCACTTTGGTGCCTGACGGCCACGACTGCTTCATGCAGCAGCCCGGGTTCTTGCAACGCGATAGAGCCGTTCATCGCCGACTTTCTCTGACACGAGTGCAAGCTTGAGCCTTTTCTTCACGACGGCCGAAAAGAAACCGCGGACCGAGTGGGACTGCCAGCCGGTTACCTTGACGACGGCGGCAATCGACGTGCCCTTGGACTGCCGAAGGAGCGCGAGGACCTTGTCCTGCTTGGACGAGGCTCCTGGGCGGCTGCTTTTCTGTGAAGCTCGCTTCCCCGAGGGCTTGCGCGTAGCGCGTCGATTGCCCTTGCCGGAAGTAGACTTGGTTGCCTCTGTTGCCTTAGACTTGGGTTTAGCCATCCGCTCTCCTGACATCAACGACAGCATCATTGCTGCCACTGAGACAAGCCCCGTCGAACGACGGGGCGAGAGCTAGGAGCGGCGCGGGTTCAATCTCTTGCGATGCGGTGCATCACGCAGATCGCATAATGTAGACGACCCGCATCATAAGTGAGCTAGTCAATGTTCATCGAAATTTTAACCCCCTGTTCGAGGCTGCCGGCTACCGCACAAGCCTCTGCCGCCTTCACAATGCGTGTTGCCTCGTTCAGCTTGGTCTGAATCTCGCCGAAGCAGATTTTGATCGTTTCGCTGATGGCCGCTTTATCCTTTGAATGACCCCTTCATGGCCGTCAGTAGCGCTCCAAAGCCGCCCGAAGTCGAGCGGAATGGCGGATAATCTTGTGCCGAAGATCGAACTTGCTGGATCACGATGTGATAGCGCGCCGGCTGCAATGCGCCTATTTGGGCGGCCTGTTGCGGCCCCTCGGCGGTGCCTTGCCGGACACGAGATCCTGGAGCAACTTGACCGGATCTCGGCCGATGGCTCGGACGACCGCCACGAATTCGACGACGTCTAACCGTCGTTCTCCACCCTCGTACTTGGCAACAAAGGACTGGGGCTTTCTCAGGCGGCGAGCGAGGGCACTTTGGGTTAACCCAGCGTCCTTACGCGCTGCAATCATGAGCGTGCAGAAGACCGCCTGATCAGACGAGTGAACAGTCTTATCGATTCTACCAGGGGGATTCATAGCCCGCGAAGGCTGATCCCATCATCGGATTATCCCAAAACAGGATAAAATTAACCCTCATCTGCTCTTTTGATTATCCAGCGAGATTTGCACTGGATGGAAGGCCTCGGTCGAGCGATGGCTGTGCCGGGTTCGAGATCAAAGCAAGGAGCAGGAGATGCCGGTAGGCCAACGCATTTGGCGGATTGGGCAGCCACCCCAAAGGCTTCGCGAAAGCACGCTTGCCTCTGAGAAGTTATTGGAAGACATGATCGTCGCGGCACCGGAGATTGTCTCCGATGAATGGATGATCATTGGCCAGCAGGAGGATACGGGAGCCGGGGGGCGCATCGATCTCCTGGCGATTGCTCCGGATAGCTCGTTGATCCTCATCGAAATCAAGCGGGGCCGCTCGCCTCGCGAGGTGGTTGCGCAAGCCATTGACTACGCGACCTGGGTCGAATCGCTCGACGCGGAAACGGCGTTCCGTATTTACGCACGGTTTAGCGGCGGAGGAGACCTTGGGCGAGCCTTCGAAGCGAGATTTGGAGCATCGATAGACCTTGAGGAGTTTCCGAACCATCACCAGATCGTAATCGTTGCGGCATCTCTCGATGCAAGCTCGGAGCGGATTGTCTCCTATCTCAGCAAACGCGCAGTGGCGATCAACGTTCTCTGCTTCGAGATATTTGAGGACGGTAATGACAAGTTCATGAGCCGAGCTTGGTTGCAAGATCCGGCTGAGTCCCAACTTGCAACCAGCGCAACTGAATCGAAGACACCGCATGCCGCCTGGAATGGCGAATTCTACGTTTCTTTCGGGACCAAAGGTCGTTCTTGGGACGAGGCCGTCAAGCATGGCTTTGTGAGCGCCGGAGGAGGAGCTTGGTATTCGAATACACTGAAGTTGCTTAAGCCAGGTGACCGTATCTGGGTGAAAGCGCCCGGTTACGGCTTTGTAGGCGTTGGACGGGTCACGGGGGTGTCGACACCTGCGAGCGAGTTCCGGGTCAATGTCGATGGAAAGCAAAAGCCGGCCGCGGAAGTTCTACTATCTGATCACTATAAGAAACCGAGAGATGCCGAGAAGGAGGAATATTTCGTTGCGGTCGAATGGGCGCAGACGGTGCCGCTCGAAAATGCCGTCAATGAACCCGGCCTTTTTGGTAACCGTAACACAGTGTGCGCGCCAAGAGTGCCGAGGTGGCGTTCGACCATCGACCGGCTGAAATCCGCATTCTCTCGCTACGATAGGATCTGAAGAACACGAAACCAGCCAATCCGCTCATCAAAAGCCGGAACTCCGAACAGCCTATATAAATCGGCTACGTCATCGCCCGCGGTCGTTGTGTTAAGCCTTTCTATCCAGTTACCCATTCCAGACTTGCATCATAGCCGTAAGCCTTAAACGCTAGGGCTTGGGTGATGCTATCGACCTGATCGTCATGCTTGCCTTGCGGAAACGTCAGCAACTCGGCCTCCAGCTCGCCCAGGTATGACGCACTTTTTGGAAAGTATACCTGCCCGGCCTCGAATTTGGCGGCCTGCACGTAAAGACGAGTCACTTTATCGCGGTCCACTGGCGCCGGCCTCACACTGAACCGTCCTAATTGCTTAAGCTCCTGCGCCAGCGCGATGCCGGTCGAAGCAYCCTCAATCACAATTGCAGTTGGATTGAACCGCTCGGCTAGCGTTATGGCCGTTTGCCGCAGACGAGGGTAGTCGTAGCGCCCTCGCGTGACGTCCAAGAGAAAGTAGTCGGCCTTGTCTACAATCAACCACGTCGTGCAAACCGACCAACTATTCTGTGCCCCCTCCTTTGATGCACAATCCCAACTTTGGATGACTCTCGTCCCATATTCACGCTCGGGTAGCGTGTCGTAGTATCGTAGCCACGGACGCTTGATCATGGCGCCGCCAACCGGCACCGGCGATTGCTGATATTGGGCCTGAAAGACCTCGGAGCCGTTTTCCTTGCGAACACGCTCCCACGCTGCCAAGGAATCCCGCTCGGGATGGATCGCCTCGCCAGCGCGTCTGAAATGGTATCGTTGATCTCCAATAGGTACTTGTTCGTCCTCCTCAGCGATGGCAGCGAGGTTCAGGATCGTCCAGTCCGCGGAATTCTCGATTAAGTAGCCGGAAAGATCGTTGAGATGGACGCGCTGCATCACCACAATGATGCTGCCTCGCTCCTTGTTGTCGAGCCTTGACATCAACGTGTTAGAAAACCACGCGTTGACGCTATCTCTGAGGGGTTGCGATTGCGCGTCGATTGGTTTGATTGGATCGTCGATGATGAACAAGTCACCTCCGAGACCAGTGAGAGGACCCCCGACCGACGTTGTTCTTCGATATCCACGTTTTGTGGTGAAGATGTCAGAGTCTGCGGTGCGGGCGATCTGGAGTCTCGGGAAGGCTCGTTGGTACCAGCGTGCCTGTACAACGGCACGAAAGTCTGCAGCATGTTTCGCCGACAGGTCAGCGCCGTAGCTTAGGCAGATGATCCGCCTGGCGGGATCGTGACCCAATAACAAGGCAGGGAAAGCTACGGACACTAGGATCGATTTAAGGTATCGGGGTGGCAGGTTGATGATTAACCGATTGATCTCTCCTTTCCGCACCTGCTCCAGTCGATAGAGGATTGCTTCCAGATGCCAATTGCGGAGAAACGCATACCCAGGGTTCAGGGCCAGAAAGCATCTATGCAGGAAGTAATAGGGATCGCTGCGAAGGATGGCATTTAGGGCTTCTTCCTCAGGTCTGCCCATCAGCTATTGTCCTCTTTGCTAAGCACTTCTTGTACGTAAGCCTTCAACACGGCCTCATCGTCATCGCTAAAGTCGGGTTGACGACTGTCGGTTGGAGAGACCGCGCCGAAGCGATTAAGCAGAAACGACGCTGCTTTTATGTTTCCCTTTAGGGAGTCCTCGGCAAAACGCCGAAGCATGGCTTCGAACAAAGTGATACGACGCTCCCGCCCGCGTTCCCGAACCAAGATTTTCTGGAAAAGAAGCTCATTCAACATGGTAGCTTCATTTTTCCTTCCCTTGGGACGTCCCTTTGGATTGCCGCTTCGCCCAGGCTTGAATTGGTGAGCCCGGGGCGGCCGCCGGTAGCCGACCGTGTCATCGGGATCGTCTTCCGATCGTCTGCGGACGATTGGCTGCTTCGGGGCCGAAGGTGGGCTTTCACCTTGATGATCGTGTTTTTCGCTTCTGTCTTTCTTGTCCCTGCTCATCGTCGCCTCACAACTTTCCGGGCAGCACCCGCCGCAATTTCATCGAAGGGTTGACCAGTGGCCTTGAGAATTGCGTCGCGCTTTGTGAACGACTGCCATCGTCGGAGGGCGACATCTACATACAGCGGGTCAATCTCGAGCCCATAGGCACGTCGGCCCACGCGTTCGGCTGCGAGAATAGTTGTGCCGCTTCCCATGAAGGGGTCCAGGACGATCTGGCCCCGGCTCGTGCAATCCCTGATGGCATCGGCGATCAGCGCAATCGGCTTCACTGTTGGGTGAAGGGAGAGCTCGTCCAAGCGACCGGCGCGGAATGTGTTGACACCTGCATAGGTCCAGACGTTGCTCCGATTGCGGCCGTGTTTGCCCAGTTCGATGTTGTTTTGATGAGGACCCCGTCCGCTCTTGAAAGCAAAGATCAGCTCATGTTGACTACGGTAAAAGCTTCCTTGGCCTGCGTTCGTTTTGACCCATACTATGACATTCTTCAGCTCAGTATAGACCTCGTTGCCGGCTGCCAAGATTTCGGAGAGATGACGCCAGTCGATGAAGACGAAGTGAATCGAACCATCCTCAGAGTATCGAGCCGCCAGCCTCATCCACTGCTTGAGAAATTCGATGAACTGGGTCGATGACATCTCTCCCGACGCGGCTTGGAATTCGCGGTGTTTAATCTTTCCGCGACCTAAAGTGTCGCCGATGCATAGATTGTACGGCACGTCAGCGGACACCATCGATGCACGTTCGTGCTGCATCAGTTGGCGCAAGCAGGCCTCCTCACGGGCGTCGCCACAAACCAAACGATGCGGGCCGAGGATCCATGAGTCGCCGGGTTTCGATATCGCTACGGCATTGTCAAGTAGCGGGACCACATCAGCTGGATCAGTTTCAGGGTCGGAAAGATCAACCGCTAAAGCATCGATCTCAGCGGGCTCGAAACCTGTAATCGAGATATCAAGGCCAAGCTCAGGTAGCGCTGCATTGAGCTCCGTGAGTTCGGCTACTAGACGGCCTCGATCCCAGCCCGCGTTGGCCGCAATCTTGTTATCTGCGATGGCAAGCGCACGTTTCTGAATATCAGACAAGCCTGATATTACGATCGCCGGTATTTCTGCGAACTTAAGTCGAATGGCCGCTTCAAGGCGGCCATGGCCCGCGATGACATTGTTGTGCTCGTCAACCAGTATGGGCGAGACAAAGCCGACGCCCTCGATTGAGGCTACTATTTGGCAAAGCTGTTTTTGGGAACGCGTTCGGATATTTCGTGGAGACCGCTTTACCTTACCGATTGGAATGAGCGACACTTGCAACGGCCGTAAAAAGCGACCAATAGAAGTATGGATATGGGTTTCAATAGAGCGCAAAACAGCGGATTTTTTACTCATTGCGATCTCCTAGCTTCGGCCGCGCGTTCGCGGCAGCGTGGCGGAAAGCGCCTGAGCTAGCCTATGAGCGCTGGTCGTGAGTTCGAATGTGGTCCAGGAATGCGGGCGACGAGTACGCAGGTAAGCAGAGACGGAGTCTGCGTCCTCGCAGACCGCTACTGTCGTCTTATCATCCAGCCCGTCTGGATACTTCGCTTTGCCGGTTGCCACCAAAAGAAAGGAGGGTCGAGTGTTGTCAGAACCAAAAGGGCAGGGTGTTGCCTTGAGCGCCTGTTTATCGAAAATCGTGGTGGAGTTCAATTTGATGACACGCGCATAAGTGTCTTCGAATTCAGGTCGGATATACTTCAACGCGCGAACCACAAAACTCTGTGGCCAACCATGCTCCAAAAATCTTAAGCCAGTGAGGAGTGCAAACGCCTCGTACTCAGAGAATTGCACGTCGGCACCTTTCCCGGGAGACTTCTTGCTATAGAAGGCATGACTGCAGGCATGACTGCGGATATCGGAATTATTCTCACTCGCCACGAGAGTTAAGTTGCGATCCGCATCCAGGAGCCGCTTGCCCTGACTGCGAAGGGTCGTAATTTGGTCAGGCGCCCTCACGTCCATTACAATGCAAATGGCTTCTTCGACTTGATTTCGTTTATACGTCTTCATTGAAGTATGGATAACAGCTACAAACCAGATGTGTCAATACCGTGATAAAGAAAGAGCTGGCCCTGTGGGACCAAGCTAGCTCATAAGCGTCTAAGGACATTCGCGTAATGAGCGATTATGGAATGCTCCGCAGCTCAATCGGTTGCGTTTCCGGGTGACGAACATGAAATCGGCTTAGCAGGGCAAGCCTATTCTCGACGTTCAGGGGCTCGAGGTTTGTTTTTCCGCGAGGGGCGGTGGCGCTTGGTTGTGCGGCACGTCTCTTTCGATGTGGAAAAGCGCGAATCCGTAGCTGTTGTCGGCGAGTCCGGTTCGGGGAAAAGCATCAGCTCGATGTCGATCATGGGGTTGATACCACCGTCGGTCGGCCGTGTGAGTGGGTCGGAGGTTCTCGATGGTCGCCAGTTGCTTGGCCGTCCCGAGAGCGAGCTCAAGAAAATCAGGGGGGTGAGATATGGCCATGATCATTCAGGAGCCGATGACGAGCCTCAATCCAGTCTTGTCGATCGGATTCCAGGTATGCGAAGCCCTGGTGACGCATCGGTCGCTGCAGTGTCCAGAGCATCTTTCAGGATCCGTTCGCGAGCCTCAATCCAAGGCTTTCGATTGGCAGATCGATCGCGGAGCCGCTCGTCGCGTACAGCAAGGATTCGTCGCGTGAGATTTCAGACCGCGTATCGGAATTGTTGGAGAAGGTCGGCATGGAAGCCGACATGTCCTCGCGCTATCCGCACGAATTCTCTGGAAGCCAGCGACAGCGCATTTGTATCGCAAGTGCGCTCGCCCTTCGGCCAAAAATCGTTATTGCGGACGAAGCCGTCTCGCGCTTGATGTATCCATTAAGGCCCAGGTCATCAATCTGATGTTGGATCTGCAGGCCGAGATGAAGCTGCCCTACCTGTTCATTTCAAACGACATGGCGGTGGAGGAGCGCGTCAGTCATCGCGTCGCGGTCATGTATCTTGGCGAGATCGTAGAGATAGGTCCGCGGAGCGCGGTTTTTGAGAATCCTGTGCATCCTTATACGCGAAGGCTTCTTGCCGCGGTGCCCGTACGGGACCCCGGCAACGTCATATGGCCAAGAAGCTGGCCGCGACAGAGGTCAAGAGTTCGGTGCGATCACCCGACTACGAGCCGCCCAAGCGCACTTCTCGGGAAGTCTCGCCCGGTCACTCGGTCCAGATATGGGGAGAGGAGTGGGAGCGCGTGTGACCGGCCGCTGATTGCCGATTGGAGGAGCTATTTTGGAATCTGCGGATGACAAACGAGCTATCGCCAAATTTTGGTGACGGCCGGAGCCGGTCAGGCGGCGGCGGTTATGGGCTGACGGTCGGTCGGCTTGGCGATGACCTCGATCCCATCATTGAATGTCACACCGACAACGAGTTTTGGCAACTGGTTGTGGCCATCGAGACGACGCCAGCTTCTCTGCGCGGCCTCGAGCAGTTTGAAGACCATCGCGAGTGCCGTCTTGTTGGACAGGYAGCCCTTCGATCGGATGGTGCGGTGGCGTACGGTGGCGAAGGTGCTTTCGATGGGGTTGGTCGTCCGCAAGTGTTTCCAGTGCTCGGCCGGGAAATCGTAGAACGCCAGTAGCGTGTCTCGATCCTTGCTCAGGCAATCGGCGGCCTTCTCATACTTCAGCGCGTAGCTCTAGATGAAGGCGTCGAACGCCAGCTCGGCGGCGAGCTTCGTTTCAGCCATCCAGATCTCCTGCAACGCGCGTTTGGCCTTCGGCTGCTGGCTCTTCGGCAACTTGGCGAGCACGTTGGCGGTCTTGTGCACCCAGCAGCGCTGCTCGCGCGTTTTCGGCCAGACCTCGCCGGCCGCCTTCCAGAACCCGAGTGCGCCATTGGCGATGGTAAGCTGCGGCGCCACGTCGAGCCGCGCCGCTTCAGATCGAGCAGCAGATCGCGCCAGTCCTGCGCGCTCTCGCGGGCGCCATCGGTGAAGCCGACCAGTTCCTTGCGGCCTTCCGGCGTCGCGCCGATCAGCACCAGGATGCACTGCTTTTCGTCTTCGAGGCGCGCTTGGAGATGGATGCCATCGGCCCAGATGTAGACGTAGCGCTTCGCCGACAGATCGCGCCTCTGCCACGCGGCGTGCTCGTCGAGCCAGCCATCCTTCAGGCGACCGATGGCGGATGCCGACAACCCGGCAGCATCCTTGCCGAGCAGCGCAGCCAGCGCCTCAGAGAAGTCGCCGGTCGAGATACCCTTCAGGTAAAGGATCGGCAGCAGCGTCTCGATCGACTTCGACCGGCGCATGTAGGGCGGCAGGATCGACGGCGAGAACCGGATGCGGCCAGGATCGGCGGCGTCCGCTTCGCGATCGCGTACACGCGGCTGGCGGACGGCGACCGGACCGATGCCGGTAATCACCTCGCGCTCCGGCAGGTGACCGTGGCGGACAACGCGCTGGTGGCCGTCCCGGGTCTTCAAATCGGCATGCTGGCCTAGAAAGTCTGCAACCTCGGCCTCGACCGCCTGGGCCAGCAGGGCACGCGCTCCATTGCGCAAGACTTCTGTGAGTTGATCGTCGAAGATTCCTGGCTGAATCAGATGGATGACGTTATCGTTGGACACGGCATATCGCTCCTTCGGTGGAGAAGTGGAGGCGGCAAGCACCCCCACGATATGCCGCCTTTCCGATTCCCGCCGTCACCAACTTTGGGCGATAGCTCATGACAAACTCGCGGTGGCCGAATTGGCCCGGCTAAACGTCATGAACGATAATGGTGTCAACCAGCGCGTCTGGGCTGACCATCGAACCAAGCCCGAAACCGAACGAGAGCTCGTTCCGATGACTGAATGGATTGCTCGCGGTGCTCTAAACTTCGCGACGATGCCATAAAGCGGGTGGGCGTCCGCGCAATAATAACATTTGGTCGCAAATGGAGTCAGTTGGCCAACTGATAAGGTAATTCGGCAAAGCTTATCAGTTGCCAAAGCTCAAAACATCAATGTCTGGCTCGCGCTTTCGACACTGCATGCCTTGGCTAGCGTCAGCTGTGAGTTACGGATATTGACTGCGTAAGCGGATGCGTTCAACTCGTAACTTTTCAAGACGGCTGCCCATTGTCCGTATTGTGCTCTCGAATCCATGAGAACCACGTCCGGTCGCAACAATAACAATTAGGCTTACTGATCAAGGTTTTCCTTCAATCATGGACGCTGGACTTTTACACCATGCTCCACTCACATATAGGGCAAGAGGTGAGGTCGTAGCGTCTAAGTCGCGCGTGAGGTCGAGCATGGCATTGGTCGCTGGCTCGGCGGTGAATATCGCCCTTCCGGCGATTCAGCACACCCTGCATGCAAGCGTGGCCTTGGCGCAGTGGATCGTCAATGTCTACCTGCTGCCGCTGAGCGCGATGTAGCGCTACCCCGCGTCCGGGAACCGGGAAGACATGGTCTAGTACGCAAGGCGGATCATGGTCCTTCTAAGGTAGGTCAAGATGCACCACGATAGAATCCTTCAACTAGGCAAACAAAGGATTCATCATGAGTAATCGTATCGAGTACGTAGCCACTCCAATAACGGTTGCCGTAATATTTCACAGTGGCTTTGGCCACACTGCGCGGCAGGCCGAAGCCGTGCGACGTGGAATCGAACGGGTCGCGGGCGCATCTATCCTCTATCTAACATCGGACGAGGCTCAACGCCGCTTGGATGATCTCGAACTTGCAGACGCGATCATCTTCGGCGCCCCGACCTACATGGGAAGCGTGTCCGGACCGTTCAAAACCTTCATGGATTCGACGTCAAAATCCTACTCCAAGGGCGCCTGGAAGGACAAGATCGCAGCAGGATTCACAAACTCGGCGTCACGGTCTGGGGACAAGATCGCAACACTGATCCAATTCGCCATCCTCGCGGCACAACATGGCATGCACTGGGTCAATCTCGGTCTGCCGCCGGGCAACAACAGTACCCACGGCTCGGATCAGGACCTCAATCGGCTAGGCTTCTGGCTCGGTGCTGCGGCACAGTCGAACAACGATCAAGGGCCTGACTTTGCGCCACCCGAATCCGATCTTCTGACCGCCGAACACCTCGGCGAGCGCGTGGCGAGAGTCACGCAGCAACTTGTGCGGGGTCGGTTGCCTGCAGTCAAAGGCTTGGGGTCAGAAAACGTCCTAAGAGGCACATTGACCGGAGTACGAAATTAGCGGGAGAAAGCGCCATGCGACGATCGTTGATGCTCCCCTGTGTCTTCGCCGGCTCGGCTTGGTCAGCGCGTCTGCGCAAGAGATGGCGAACGGAGCGAGCTTGTCACCGGTATGCCCAAGGGCGAAAAACAGCATTCTGGTGCTGACGGCCGCCCTCGAACCCGGCAAGACTGTTTTCCATACCCGCCGTCTCACTGTGACCTTGTACATACTGGAGGGAGTTTCTACGCTTGAATTGGAGGGCCGTTCGCCGGTCACGATCAGGGCGTCCGAGGCTATGGCGTAGCCGCGGAACGTAAAGATGACCGGTCCTGACCGCAGCACAACTCAACCGATGCGCGTTATCACCTTCTATGTTAGTGATCCGGACACGCCTTTCCTCGATCCCATCGACTGGACAGTGCTATGACCGGGTGGAAATTTATCTGTCCGCGTCAGGTCACAGCGTCGTTCCGACTGCGCCGATCACTTCCGGTCTCGCCCGGCGGCGCGCTGAACCGCGTGCGAGATCATCAAGCCCGAAGACGAAAATCGGGAGTCCAACCCAGCTCCGCGCGTGCCTTTTCGGTCGCGACGTGTCTGTTGGACTCCGCGATGTTGTAGATGCCCGGGTCGCCGTGGTCGATGGCGAGCAGAGCGGCATAGGCCGCCGCATCCACGTGAATGGGTGCAGAGTTTGACGGCCGGTCCGAAGCGGTTCCGGGGCCATAAAGCTGGCCGTAGCGAAGGACGACGCCCTCGAGCGGCGGCGATTTCAAGGTGAAATCTTCCAGCGCGATCACTCCCTGCATGTTGATACCGTTCTCTCCCTCGGCACCGGTATCGATCGGATCTGTCTCCCCGTGCGGCTCAGCCCCCGGCGCGTAGGCCCACGCGATGCTTTGCGCCACCAACCGGTGCGCACCCGCCGCAATTGCGGCCCTGACGAGGTTCCGCGTTCCCTCGCTACGGATGCGGGCGGTGCGAACGATCGCTGCTCCCATCTCACGTGGATTAAGATCCTTCGGGAGGTCGGTGAGCTGATGGATCACGACATCGGGGCGTGCCGACGCGACGGCGCGTGACAGCGCCGGCGCGTCAAAGACGTCGACCACGACCGGGTCTGCCCCGAGCGCGCGCAGCGCGTCGGCATTCGCTTCCGATCTGGTGCTGCCACAGACGTAATGGCCAGCGCTGTGCAGGAGCGGCGTCAGGCGCCTGCCGATGGCCCCGGACGCTCCGGCAAGGAATATTCTGTAACCCATCACCGTTACTCCTTTACCACCCACGTCTAACAGCCGCTGCATCGCCATACTTTCACATCAAGCGGAGGGCGAGCAATCGTTCCATTCCCAAGATCCGGAAGTGAGGCGCGCCGTTAAAAAGGGCAAGAATTGCAAAGCGGTGGCTTTGACGATCGTCATCCTGTTCTCCACGAACTCAGATTGGATCAAAGGTGCAGTTGGCCGCTCATACGGCTTGCTGAAAAAACGCTGTTGAATTGCGGCGCGAAACGGAGAAAGGACCATGCATTGCTTGATCGGCCTTGGTGCGTGCTTGGCTCAATGCAGCAGGATCAAGGGCCGAACTTCAACGGAGAAGAACGTTAGGTCATGCAGGCCGATGAGAAAATCGGGCTGATGCGTGCGCTCGCCGGAAAATCTTCCGCCCAAGGACACTGCGACAAATACCAGACGATCGCGCAGAGCCCAGTTTTCCCCTCGGCAGTCACGTTGAACGTTCGACGGACTCGAACGACGTGATCAATCCACGCCTTGAGAGCGGCAAGGCACGGTGAAGTTATGCATTGGAGTTGCGATGACCACGAAGTCAGCGCTCTCCATCTCGTGGATCAGTTCTTCGGACCGGGACATGGAGCCCTCGGCTACAGTTCCGCGAACGATCGCTCGGCCCCACCGAGCAGTTGCGTAACGTTCATCGAGATCGGCGATGGCGCCGCTGATCGGCCGAATGATGACCGTTGCCCTGGGCTCACTATCCAGCAAATAGCCAACGATTTTTCGAGATAGCCTGTAGCTTTCCGATGTCTGTCCGCGGGGCTGCAACAAATGTATTATCATCATTCACCTTCCGATCGCGCGTCACCCCATTGCAAACCGATTCTTTTTGCAGCGCAGCGGAAGCAGTCTCTAATGGGCCTGATTGTAATGGACCTTTAGACGGAAAGCTGGCCTTCGGCATATTAGATCCGGAACTCAAAMCCAACGGTTAGGACCCGTAAGCTTGGAGCAGCGCCATGCAGCGTTCCCGTTTCAAGTAAACCACGTCCCATGAAGAACGCCTTGCCGAAGAAGCGAGGCACCTGCGAGAAGAAGCCGAATCGCTCCCTCATGGACCTGTACGCGAAGCCGCTCTCCGCAAGGCCCGCCAAACCGAGACCGGCTCGCACATTGGGCGATTGGCTGAGATCGCCCGGGTTGCGGGCGCCAGAATAGGCGCTGGCCTGTTTCTAGACCTCAGTGACCTAATTCTATCTTGGGAGTGGCCTCGTTTGAACGAATGATCGTACCGAGCTCAGCCTTCGCCGTCGCAACTCATCCTGTCGAGGCCGTCAGGATATCGCTGGGCGTCGCGCCCGACCGAGGCGCTCTGGAGGACGGTCTTACCCAGCTCGCAAATCTTATATCCCAACCTTCGCTCGCCGCGAGGGCTGTAGTATAGTTTCTGTAGGATCGATTGCGATGCGCGCAAGACCATCAATGCCGCCGTCGTCTAGGCCGCGCCGGTCCTGTTCGACACGCCTAAGACGATCGCAAAGCTTGCCGAACTCACGCGCCACGCCGCCGGAAAGGGAGCCGATCTCGTGGTTTTTCCAGAGGCCTTCGTCGGCGGCTATCCGAAGGGGATAGATTCTGGTGCGCGCTTGGGGAAGCGTGGTCCCGAGGGCCGGGAGGGGTTTCGCCGCTACTATGAAAGCGAAATCGACTTGCCAGGACCCGACGCAGCACGCCTCGGCGAGTTCGCCCGTGACAATTCCGTGCATCTCGTCGTCGGCATTATCGAGCGAGATTGCGGATCACTCTCTTGCACAGCCCTGACTTACGGCCCGTCGGGCAAACTTCTAGCCAAGCACCGCAAGCTGATGTCGACGGCCCTGGAGCGTGACGCGCGGCATGGCCGCCTAATTATGCGCCCATCCCTGCGCGAACTGTGCTCATTCGCGGCGGATCCTGCATCGTGGATCCACTTGGGGATGTGCTGGTCGAACCAAAATTTGCCGGCGAGACCATTGCAATTGCCGAATTGGATCGCCGTATCATTGCTCGCGGAAAATAGGATCTCGATGTTATGCACGGCCAGATGTCTTCGGTCTTACGGTCGATACTGGCGCGAAATCTCCAGTTAACTTCACAGGGTTTTATCAGGGTTTCACCCGCCCAATTGACCGGATCGGGAGAAGCAAAGGATGTTCAGATTAACCGCTCTGGAACTGGCGCGGATCCAGTTCGGCTTCACCATCTC
>NZ_JBFRFR010000114.1:0-17028 GCF_052114925.1 Bradyrhizobium sp. 2TAF36
CACGCAAGACGAAGCGCGTGCGGCTCTTCACCGAGTTCGTCTCCCGCAGGCTCGCCGCGTACGCGCCGCTTCTCGCGGGGCCGTCCGTATCGCGCGACTGACGCCCGGCAGGTCGCCGGCGACGCTTGCCGTAATCCGGTCGGAAGCCGGGCTGCGATCGCTTGAAGCGATGTCGTTCAGCTTGCACATTCGCGTAGCAAGGTTGTGATTTTCGCATCGAGATTTCGGGCAACGGTGAGGGCTTCCGAGTTGCCATAGGGCAGCAGAAAACTCTCCATTTTGTCATAAGAGACGTGCACACCATCGGGGCGCTCATCAATGAGCACTGTGACCGGAGCGTAAGATCCAGCATCGGGCACGTGCTTGACCATTTCTTTCATGATGAGTGGATTGCCGATCACAAGCCGTATGATTTTAGGCGTCTTGGATCCGGCTTCGCGACGCAGAATGTCGCCCAAGTCAAATTCCGCGAAGAGCATAAGGTCCGTTCGGCCGAGGCCGCTTCGTACAACGCGCTCCAAATCCGGGAAGGAATTTGTCGCCCTCGTTTCCTTGAAAAAATCGACCATGTTGGGCTGCCCGACCGCCGACTTGAGCGCCGCCACAATAGTGTCGAACGATTTTAAGCTCGTGAGGCTGAAGCGCTCCACTTCGATTTTTGCGATTGTCATTTTGTCCTCTGTAACAACTCTCATGGATAAAGTGCGCCTGATCCCGTCGGAACGCGCCTTGTGTCATTCAGCCGCGGGTTGGGCATCCAGGAAAGTCCGGACGTGGCTGACGAAGATGTCGTGGTGCTGAAACAGCGCGCCGTGCCCTGAATCGGGATAGAGGACCAACTGAGCGTTACTCAGTTCCCTAGACATTGCGTAAGCGTTGTTCGCAGGCAGCATGGTGTCGTGGCTGCCGCTGACCACAAGAACGGGCTGGCGGATAGCGCGCAGAATGGCGTGCCCGGGATCAGGTGTGGCGCACCAGGTGATCAGCGCCTTGGCCTGTGGATCGGTTACCGCGTTGCCGTTATCGGTGTCCCGATCATCCTTGCGCACCTTGGTCCTCTTCAGGAAGGCCAAGCCGGAAGACCGGCTGGCGGATGAATTCGTGAAGAACAGCGGCAGGCGGGGGTCCGGCACATCGGTTTGGGAAAACGCTTCCTGCAGAACCGCCAACAGGTGTTCCTCTCCGCCTTTCGGCGCGGTACCGACGAGTATGAGCTTCCGGACCAGCTGTCCGTGTTCGGCGGCGATCTGCTGAGCGACGCAGCCGCCGAGAGAAAAGCCAAGCAGGTCCACTTCGAGGAGGCCGAGCAAGTCGATGAAATCCACGGCGTCTCGTGCCATCGTCGCGACGTTGTCGGGCGTTTGACCGGTCGACCGGCCGACCCCTGCGTTGTCAAAGGCGATCACGGGGCGATCAGCGGCCAGAGCGTTGACGACGGCGGGATCCCATCCGTCGATGTTTCCCGAGAAGTGCTGCAGAAGAACCAGCGGAGTTCCAGTCGCGGGGCCGAGACGGCGATAGGCGAAGCGGATTCCGTGGCCTTCGATGTAACGGGTTGGCACCGTTTCGAGTGAGAGGGCGTCCTGGTTCGCGATGTCGAGTTGAGTCATATCGTACTCCGGATGCTTGGCATGAAATGATCGAGCGGGTGACGCACGTAGCGCGGCGACCGAAACCTTCCTCCAGGAAGTCGCTGGCGCTTCGCGCCATCGCGGTCCGAGGCGTTCCGCATTCCTCCGAGCGAGCGTGTGCGCTCCCGGCGCGACAGCGCCGGGAGCAGGTTCGTCACTTCGCGAGCGCGGCCTTTTCGATGACCTCGGCGACTTCCTTCGCATGGACCACGAGCGAGGCATGGCTGCCGGCGACTTCCGTCGTCTGAGCCTTCATCCTGGCTGCGAACAACTTCTGGACCTCGGGCGCGATGACTTTGTCCTTCGTGGTGATGACGTAGAACGTCGGCTTGTCGCGCCAGGCCGCAATGCTGACAGGCGCCTCGAACGCAGCGAGGCTCAGCGGAAGCTGCGAGTTGGCCAGGTGCTCGGCGATCTCAGGAGGAAGGTCAGCCGCGACGGCTGACGGAAACAGCTTGGGATCGATATACAGATTGCCCTTCGCGTCGGGATGGATCGCCTTGACGCCTTCGGTCTGCGGGCCGTCTTTGGCCAGCAACGCCAGGGATTGACCGACCTCCGGTGCGAAGGCGGAGACATAGACCAGCGCCGAGACCTTGGGATCATTGCCGGCTTGCGTGATCACCACGCCGCCCCATGAATGACCGACCAGAACGGTCCTGCCGTCCTGTTTCGCGAGCGCCTGCTTGGTGGCATCGACGTCAGCGGCGAGCGAAGTGAGCGGATTTTCCACGAGCGTGACGTTGTAGCCCTTCTTCGAGAGAATATCGGCAACGGGCTGCCAGCTCGTCTGGTCCACGAAAGCGCCGTGCACGAGCACGATGTTGTGGGCTGCTCCCTTGGGCAACTCAGCGGAATGGGCGGGGCCGACCCATGCCGTTCCGGCCAGGAGTACGGTGGCGGCTGAGAGAAGGATATTTAGCATTGATCGTTCCTGTTGATATGTCGGACGGAATAAGGTCCGGGGGAATGGACAGGCGTTTCCTGCCTGGTCGCGGTTTCTTCCATCCGCCGTTGGCGAAATGGTTGCCGCACATGACGTCGGCCCGCCGCGACATGACCTAGTTCGCGGGCTTTTCGGACGGTAGGGATCAATCGTCCGGATGTTGTGTCCGACCGTCCACCGGACTAACTTCGGCGGCATGGACATCCTTGCCCAAGTGCTCGATCGCGTTCGTCTCGGCGGGACGCTGCTGTTCCACTTCGAGCTCGGTCACCCCTGGAATCTGGCGCTGCCGGCGCGCCCCTACGCGCTGTTTCACTATCTCAGTCGGGGCTCCGCGACCCTCGCGCTCGAACTCGGACAGGAAATCCAGATGACCGAGGGCGATTTTGTCGTCATCACGCGCGGCGAGCCCCATGTGTTTTATTCGGATCGCCGGGCCAAGCCTTTGCAGATTGTGGACCTCGATCGATCGTCGGCACGTCTTGGCGTCGTTCGTCACGGCGGCCGTGCCAAGCCGCTCTCGACCATGATCTGCGGCAATTTCACCGTGTCGCGGCCCTCGTTCAGCAGCGGTGCTGGAAATGCTTCCGCCCGTGCTTCTGCTGAAGCCGACGGCGGACGGTGGCTGGCTCGAAGCCATCCTGCGGCGCATGGTGAGTGAGTCCGCGCACGAGCGTCCCGGCCAGCGCGTCGCGCTCTCACGACTGACGGAAGTGCTGTTTGTCGAGGTGCTCCGAAGCTGGATCGCGTCTCTCAGTCCCGGACAAGGCGGCTGGCTCGGGGCCATATCGGACCCGCATATCGGACCGGCGCTCAAGTTGATCCACGAAAACCCGGAGCGGCCCTGGACCCTGAGCGACCTCGGCCATCGCGTGGGGCTCGGCCGCTCCGTATTCTCGGCCCGCTTCACCAAGCTCGTCGGCCAGTCGATGCACCGCTATGTGATCGAACGCCGGATGGCGGAAGCGGCGTTCCTGCTCGAAACCAGCGATGAGCCCATCGCACGGATCGCGAGCCAGGTCGGGTACGAGACAGCGGCGGCGTTTTCGAAACTCTTTCATCGACATCATGGCATGTCGCCCGGCCGCTACCGGACCTCTCAGCGCCTTGATGGACACCAAGGTCAACCGCACGGTTCGGAAGTGCACGGTTCGGAAGTGAAAGTCTCCGATTGAATTTGCGTCAGTTGGTGCTCACCGTGAATGTCAGGCGTGCTGCCAACCTGCAACGCGACCACGTCTCTGCGAACCGCGCCATCCAATGTCCTGTTCACGAACGCCGGTTCTGATTTGAGCCCGCTCTCGCAAGATGCAGACTGAGCTGCTTCTCCGCCGCGCTGTCATCTCGCTCTCATCGCCGGTGCTCAATTGTCGCACCTTCGGTGTGAAGCATCTCACACGCACGCTTGCGTCAATGCTGCGATAGAGTACCTGTTGTGATTGAACGAGGTGAATTTAGTCGATTTGGCACACCCGCCATCACATCAGCCTCAAATGAGCTGCACACGCCAGAACGGCATGTTGAAATAGCCTCCAATCGGCCGCTCGGCCGATGAGAGCTATGGAGACACTATGGCTGACAAACACAAACAGAGCATGGTTGGTACGTGGACCAAATCCACGTCGGCTGCGTGTGCGGACAAGTACCCCGCCACTCTCACATTCTCGACCGGCACCTACCGCGGCATGCGCGGACCAGGGCAGGGCATGGTGTGGTGGGACGCGGGAATCTACCGTCTCGAAGATTCCAACACACTCGTCGTCGGGACGGCGACTGATGAACTTGTGACCTATCGCATTTCACTCAAGGCCGACCGATTTGAGTTTACGGATTCAGAGGGCTGTGTCGTGACCTATCGGCGCGCGTAGGACTGCGCACGCCACAGCTGACCGAAATAACGCGGCTGTACCCGCGAACGAGCCCGATGCTCACGTCGATCGTCTCACCCTTTCAACGAGGAGAAGACGACATGTGCAATTGCTCAGAGCATGAATCGAGTGGCAGCCTTTCCAAGATGACCGCGGCATCGGTCGAGCCCGCGATGAAGCCGCAAGTCCCGCTGTCGCGCCAGATCAGCTTCAGCGACGAGGAGTCCGGCGATCAGCCGGCCTCGACCGATCTGCAGCCGTTTCCGCCGTTCAGGCTCTGCAGGCTCGACTTCCGCGAAGGCTGCTACCAGATCAACTTCAGGCCGACCGCGGGCTTCGTGACCTTTGAAGGCACGCTGCGCGTCGATCGCTCGGCACCCGACGGCGGCGCCGACCATCTGATCGTCAGCGGCGATCTCTACTCGCGCCGGCCGGTGATCGGTCCGATCCCGCCGGTGGGGCCCGTGGTGCCGGTGGGCGACGCGGACGAAGATGAAGCGGCGGCGGGCTCGGGATTGACGAGCCTGGCCGGTTCGCTCAGTGCGCTCGATGACCCCCTGATTCCGTTTCCGATCCGCAGGCCGCGGATCCCCATCTTCCCCCGCGCGCGCTATCATTCCTATCTCAGGGTGACCAGCGTGTCCGCGCCGGTCGCGGTCCCGCCGCCGAAGAAGTGCGAGCTGACGATTGTCGCCGAGCAGTTCAATCACACGCAGCCGCCGGCCGGCCAGTTCAAGGGCACGTTCCCGGCTTCGCCGTCGCGCACCGTGACGATGAAGCTTTCAAAGTTGCCAGCGCCGTTTCCGTTCTCCCTGACCGGCGGGCCGTTCTACCAGGGCCGGCTGTTCGAAGGCGGCGTGGACAAGGGCAGCGTCACGCTCGCCTGGGTGTCGAAATTCTTCCGCCGCGCCACGCTGGAGATCGACACGCTGGTCGGAGCCGTCCGGCCCGCGCCGGTGCCTGACGGTGCCGGTGGCACCGAGTTCTTCGACACGGTCTTTGCGAAGACCGGCTGGCAGCTGTCGGTGGTGCAGGACCAGCTCAACGTTCCGGTGCCATCAGGCGTGGTGGCGACCAATTGCTGGAGCTCAGCGGATCTGCATGCGCTGATGACGACCGTACGCAATCCCGCGACGAATCTGGACACCGAATGGCGCGTGCACATGATCGTGGTGCCCGCCAAGCTCGGCTGCTCGCGCGGCATCATGTACGACCAGATCGGCGTACCTCGCGAAGGCTGCGCCAGCTTCTCCGATGACGGCTATCCCGTCTCGGACTCCTCGAACTTCGGTCTCGCCGCGAACAAGAAGCAACGCGACGTGCCGCGAGCGTTCCTGCGCAGCGCGACCCACGAGCTGACGCATACGCTGAACCAGATCCATCAGGAGCAGGAGACGGCGGCCGACAACTCGATCATGACCACGACGCCGAGTGTCGCGGACGTGCTCGGCGGTCCCGCGACCGGCGCACCCGGCGTGTTCCCGGACCAGATCGCGCTCGCGCACAACACCAACGTCCGTCATCACCTCAACCACATGCCGGATCCGGTCATTCGTCCGGGCGGATGGCCGTTCGCAAGCTGGTTCCCGACCGGTGCGCCGCAAGCCGCCGACCGGCACGACTTCGAACCTTCCGAGCTGGCGCTGACGGTCACGGCCACGACCGACCGCGTCGCGCTCGGCCAGCCGCTGGATCTGACCTGGACGATGACGAACACGAGCGGCGTGTCGCTGCGCGCGCCGAACGACGTCAGCACCGAGGCCCTGTTCGCATCGATCACCGTCACCGACGGCGAGGGGCACGAGCGTCCGGTCAGGCCCTTCGTGATCCTGTGCGAGCACGCGAAGCTTGGCGAGCTCGAGCCCGGCAAGAGCGTCACGGCGTCAGCCAAGGTGTTTTGGAGCACCGCGGGCTTCGCCTTCGAGAAACCGGGCCGCTACCGCGTCGACGTCGCGGTGTCGTGGTCGGCGCAGGGCGTGATGGTGGGCGTGCAGTCGGGGATCGACGTGTTCGTCGACTATCCGACCAGCGCGAGCGACAACCATTCGGCCAATCTCGTGCTGCATCCCGAGGTCGGCAAATGGGTGGCGCTCGGCGGCGATGCCTATCACCTCGGTGAAGCGTGCCGGCGATTGCAGGCGCTCAGCCAGACCGCAGTGCCGTCAGGCGCGCGCGCCGCAACGGTTGCGGCCGGCGACGATACGACCGCGCCGCGCGCGATCGACGGTTTTGCCGACATGCTGCCGGACCGCGCCAAGCTCGCCAGGTTGCGTCCCGAACTGTCCACTGAGACCAGCGGCCGTACGCTACGCGGACCGGCGCGAGCAGCCGCCCCAGGGCGCAAACGCGCGGCGAAGGCAAAGGGGCGCGCTGGACGGAAGCGGTAACGGGTTCGCCAGAGTCCGGTGAAGACCATCGGTGTCATGGGCGAGCGCACCTGCGACTGTGTTGTCGCAGGTGCGCCGTCACCTCCACCGACGGCGACGCGAAAGCGCGACTCTTTGGCCACGGGAAAGGAAAACGAAAACGTGGAAAGGGTATCGCTGCAACGAAACGGTGGTGGCCGGCCGCATGATTGATCAAGTCTCGGCAGACAGAGCGCCGGACATGATCTCAGGTGATGACCCCATGGACTCGCATCCCAATATTCCAGCGCCAGTCGCAATTTGGCTTGAACGATGGCGTCTGGTTCCGGACGGGGCACTGCTGACCACCCATTCCAGCTGGGTCCTGCCGGTCCGACACGAGGGCCGGCCTGCAATGCTCAAGATCGCCCGTATTCCCGATGAGGGGGCAGGCTATCGCCTTCTCACTTGGTGGGACGGTCAGGGCGCTGCGAGGGTCTTTGCCTCGAGTGCGGACGCTCTGCTGATGGAACGGGCCTCGGGAGCCGGTGATCTCGCGCAGATGGCCTGGTCGGGCCGGGACGACAAGGCATGCCGGATCCTCTGCGACACGGCGGCTCAGCTGCACACAACGCGGTCCGGCCCGCTTCCCGACCTGCACCCGCTGGAAGCCTGGTTTCAGCCGCTCTTCCAGCTCGCCCCGGACCATGCGGCACTCGCGCCCGCCGCCGACATCGCCCGCCAGCTCCTGGCCGCGCCACACGCCATCGGTCCGCTGCACGGCGACCTGCACCACGAGAATGTGCTCGACTTCGGTGAGCGGGGATGGCTGGCGATCGACCCGCATGGGTTGATCGGCGAACGAACATTCGACTATGCCAACATCTTCACGAACCCCGACCTCAGCGATCCCTGCCGTCCGCTTGCGACCCTGCCGGGTCGACTGGAGACCCGGCTGGATATCGTGGTCGCCGTGACGGGACTTCAGCCCGAGCGGCTGCTTCGCTGGATCGTTGCGTGGACTGGGTTGTCGGCAGCCTGGTTTATCGGCGACGGCGACGAGCAGGGCGCCGCCATCGACCTTACCATCAATACAATAGCTCGCCGCCTGCTCGCTTAGCCTCGGCGCGCGAGTGCTCGCTCATGACGCGGCCCCCGCGCGAGCGGCCGCGCCAAGACGCAAACGCGTGCGCCGTCATCTACACAGACGAATGACAGCAGTGTGAAATTCTCCATCGCTGCCGACGCTGTTTCATCTGCGCTCAGTTTCAGTATGATGTGATCTCGCTTTAAGCGTGTATTGTTGTAGGCTATCGCGCAGGGGCTGGCTCGCGTCCAATATCGGTTGTTCGAAGCTCCCGACCGTCGATCTACGACCAGCAGGGAGCAAATCATGGCCTGGCCTACGCTTGACGAACTCGTCTCGAACTTCGCGCCGATCCTTCATCTCGACAAGGACGAGGTCAATCTGCCTTCGTCGACCGACTGGTACATCGGCCAGGTCGGCTATCAGGCCGCCGGCGGCATCTATTCCGGTCCCGGTCAGTGGAATTGGGGGACGGCCGAGCAGAGCAGCCCCGACGACTATCTGGTCGCGCCGCAGGCCATATGGGCCTCGCTGATGAAGGGCTATATCCCCACCGCCACCAGCTATGTTCACGTCCTGCCGGTCGACGACCGCACCGACATGGTCGATCTCCAGTACTGGTTGTTTTATCCCTATAACGGACAGGAGACCTTCGAGGTCACCGGTTGGACCGGCAGTACCGGTCAGGCGCTGATGCCGCTCTCGATCCATTGGGGCGACTGGGAATGCGTCACGGTGCGCGTCAATATCGACCAGCAGGTCGTCGGCGTATTCTTCTCGCAGCATTCGGGCGGACAATGGTGCTCACCGAACGACGGCTTCCTGTCGCTCAGCGGTACGCACCCGAACGTCTATGTCGCGAGCGGGTCGCATGCCAACTATCCGGCCTCGAGCAACAGCACCTACGAGATCGGCGGCGTCGATGTGTGGGACGTGCGCTTCGCGRTCGCCGACTACGCGCGCGGCGGCGGTCCGACGGTCAATCTGGTCACCCCTAATCCGCCGGTCGTGATTCAGAACGATGCGCAGGCGATCCTTCCCACGCCCGTGACCCCGCCACCCTGGCTCGCCTTTAAGGGCCGCTGGGGACAGCCGATCGAGCCCACGCTGACCGACGCGGAGATCGGCACATTGGTTGCCGCCGCCGCCGACGGCATGCAACTGAATGTGCTGGTCGAGGAGGCCGTGCAGTACGTCGCAGGCTCGACGACGCTGCAGGCCTGGCTCTCGGAAGTGATCCTGCCGATCGCGAAAGGCGATCTGACCGGCCCAACGGGACCGTCGCAGAAGGGCTCCTGGGCTGTGACGCCGACCTTCCTCCCGTTCGGCACCGACGCGCCTATCGCTTCGAGCGTCAGTCTCGTTCCGGTGGCGCTGGCGACGATGCCGGGATCGCAAATCCTCTGCATCGGAATGGGAAATCCCTTGCCGCCAGCGATGCGTGCGTGGAGCCTCAATCAGGGTAAATGGTCCAGTGCGAAGTCGCCTACCATGAGCCCGTTCGGCGGACTGGCCGCCTGCGCGACGCCCTCGGGCGGACTGGCGCTGCTCGGTCTGGGCAAGACCAGCCTTCTCGCCTTCATCTCGTCCTCTGGGGCGTCCGGAGGGCCGTGGAGCGCAGCGGGGCTCTGGCCCGCACCGCCGGCCACGACCGGGGCCAGCATCGGCCAGCTCAACGGCGTCTGGTATATTGCCTGGGGCGGCGCCGACGGCAGCATCCAGTATCTCAGCACGACCGACTGGGTGCATTTCGGGTCTCCGCAAAGCGTGATGATTCCCAGCGTCGACGGCCCGGTGCCTGCGACGATCGCGGGCGGTGGGCTGGTGGCGCCTGCGGTGGAGAGCTGCGGGGGCGCGCTGGTGATCGTGGCGCCGATCGCCGGTCTCGAAAAGGGGATGCCGACGGTGCTCGGCGCCTATGTGTCGTCCGACGGTTCGAACTGGACCGGCCCCAATCTGCTGCCGAGCATGTCGCTCTGTTCGAACACCAGCGGCGCGCTCGCCGCAGGGCCGAACGGGACGCTCTATTGCTTCTATGCCGACAACAACAAGAAGGTGCGTTACTCGGTCACCAGCGACGGCGCGGACTGGAGCGATTCAGGCACGATCGCTGGCGCGTTCACCCAGCGGACGCCTAGCGTGGTCCCCTGGCAGGGCGGCTTTCTCGTCGTGCATCCCGGCAAGTCGTCACCGACGGTGTACTGGAACAGCGCGACCTTCGAGTAAGGCGCGATGCGCTGTCGGATGCAGGCGTCGATGTTGACGACGTCGATCGGCGTGTGATTGACCAAGCAGGGGCAGGCGGCGAAGGGGCGCCGCCGCCCCGATCACTGCACGGCACCTCGGCGCAAACGCCGGATGTGGATCATGCCATCCCATGATACGCCATCCGCACCGCTGCTTCCGGAGTTCGTGTTCATGTCCGCCGCAACTGCCCCGAACCAACAGCCCGCAACTTCCACCGAGACCGATCCCGAAGCGCTCGGCTGGATGAAGGGCCTCCCGCCAGCGCCCGACCGCACGATCACCTTCCAGAACGGCTCCTTCCGCAGCTTTCCCGAAAAAGCGCTGGGCCTGGAGCAACGTCCGCCAGTTGGTGCCGACGGTGAATGTCTGGCGCGGAGCAGGGCCTGCGTCGGTGCTGCCGCGTGAGGACCACGACATCGGCGCGGTCGCCTCGACCACCATGGACGGGCGCCCGATGACGTTCGCAAAGATGCTGGAGGAGACCTACACCGACGGCATCGCGGTGCTGCATCGGGGCAGGCTGATCTATGAGCGCTATTTTGGCGTGTTGAAGCCGCACAAGCCGCATATCGCGATGTCGGTGACGAAATCCTTCACGGGCGTGCTCGCCGGCATTCTGGTCACCGAGGGCAAGATCGATCCGCAGGCGCTCGTGCCGGATTATGTGCCGGAGCTGAAGGCCAGCGCGTTCGGCGATGCGCGCGTGCACGAGGTCATGGATATGACCACGGGGCTCGAATACACCGAAGTCTATACCGACAAGAACTCCCACGTGTGGGGCTTGCGGCGTGCCAACGGCATGGCGCCGATTCCGCCTGACTATGACGGTGCGACCAATATCTTCGATTTCCTTGCCGCGCAGAAGAAGCAGGGCGAGCACGGCAAGGCCTTTGCCTACAAGACCGTCAACACCGACGTGCTCGCCTGGATCTGCCGGCGCGTCAGCGGCATGACGTTGTCCGACCTTCTCTCCGAACGCGTCTGGACGCCAATGGGCGCGGAGGAGGACGCGCATTATCACGTCGATCGCATCGGCACCGAGAGCGGTGGTGGCGGCCTCTCGACCACGTTGCGCGATCTCGCCCGCTTCGGCGAGACCATGCGCAATCATGGCCGATTCAACGGCCGCCAGATCGTCCCGTCACAGGTGGTCGAGGATATCGCGCGCGGCGGCGATCCCGAGAAGTTCAAGCCGGCCGGCTACACCACGCTGCCCGGCGCGTCCTATCGCAACCAATGGTGGGTCACGCACAACGCCCACGGCGCCTATATGGCGCGGGGCGTTCACGGCCAGGGCATCTACGTCGATCCGAAGGCCGAGATGGTGATCGCGCGCTACGCATCGCACCCCGTCGCGGGCAACGCCGCCAACGACCCCGTGACGCTGCCGGCCTATATGGCGCTGGCAAAGGAGCTGATGGCCGGCGGGTAGGGCGTGGCGGGGGCTGATGGCGTAGGGTGGATTAGCCGAAGGCGTAATCCACCATCTGTCATCGAGCCGCGTTGAAGATGGCGGATTACGCTTCGCTAATCCGCCCTACGGGGCCGACGAATTCGCGACAACTTCCAAACCGCAAGATCGGTCGAGCAAATGATCGCCGTCAGCGGCTATCTGGAGCCGCCACGGAGGAGGGACGATGAAGGYGGCGCTGCAAAACTATCAGAATCGGATGCGGCGGGTGCTGGACCATATCGACCGGCATCTCGACAGCGATCTGGACCTGGAAACGCTGAGCAGCGTTGCGGCCTTCTCGAAATTTCATTTCCACCGGCAGTTTACGGCGACCTTCGGGTTGTCAGTGCATCGCTATGTCCAGCTGGCCCGTATGAAGCGCGCTTCCTACATGCTGGCCTACAGTGACGCCCTTGGTGTCACTGACATCGCGATGGACGCCGGTTACGATGCACCGGACGCCTTTGCCCGCGCCTTTCGGCAACGGTTCGGGCAATCACCGTCGTCGTTCCGCAATTCTCCCGACTGGGAGCCGTGGCTTGTGGCCTTCGGGCCTCTCGACAACGCGAGGAGCAAGCTCATGAAGACTTTTACCACCGACGACGTGACGATACGCGATGTGCCCTCCACGAGGGTGGCGATCATGGAGCATCGGGGCGACCCGGCGACGCTCGGCGACACCATCCGGCGGTTCATCGCGTGGCGCAAGGCAGCCGGCCTGCACCCCAGGACAAGTCCGACCTTCAATGTCTGGCGGTCCGAACGGCGTCCTTCCTCGCCCGCCACTTACAGCACGGACCTCTGTGTCGGGACCGACCAGCCGATCGAGGCGAATGGCGAAGAGATCAAGGCCGGCGAGATCCCCGGCGGACGCTGCGCGGTGCTGCGGGTCGTCGGCTACACCGACAATCTGGAGCCCGCCGCGCTCTACCTTTATCGCGACTGGCTTCCGGCCAGCGGCGAGGAAGCACGCGACTTCCCGATCTATTGCCAGCGGCTGAGTTTCTTCCCGGAGGTGCCGGAGCATGAGACGGTTGCGGACGTGTTCCTGCCGCTGAAATAGCGCCCTCCGACGGCGGACGAACTGGCATCAATCAATATCGCGCGCTCCATGCGTCGTACGGTCTGCCCGGAGCGCCAGCCACAGCGGCACGGTCTCACTAATATAAGAGTTGACTTATATTAGTTAGGGCCGATATTCGCCATTGCGCGAAACGATACGGAGGGATGCAATGGAAATCGACGTCGCCAGGGTCTTGGGGCTTGTCACGCGTTCGGTGAAGAATTTCGAGAAGGATGGAAAAGCAGCCAGCACGGTGACGCTGACGCGGCTTTACGAGACCAGTGTCGACGATCTCTGGGACGCAGTGACCAGCCGGCAACGCATTCCGCGCTGGTTCCTGCCGGTCGAGGGAGACCTCCAGCTGGGCGGAAGGTACCAGCTGAAGGGGAACGCGGGCGGCACCATTACGGCATGTGCGCCGCCGACGCATTTTGCAGCGACGTGGGAATTCGGCGGCGGGATAAGCTGGATCGACGTCAAGCTGGCGGCAGAACGAGATCAGGCGCGTCTGACGCTGGAGCACACCGCAATTATCGAGGACCATTGGAATCAGTTCGGTCCTGGTGCGGTGGGTATCGGTTGGGATCTCGCCATCGCGGGATTGGAACGATATGTTGCGACCGGCGCATCGGTCGACCACGAGACGGCCGAGGCTTGGATGGGCTCTCCTGCCGGTAAGGAATTCATGACGACAAGCGGTGAATATTGGTGCGCGGCGCATGTCGCAAGCGGGGTCGATCCTGATACGGCGAAGCAGCGCTCCGACCGCACCATCGCCTTCTACCGCGGCGAGATGCCGCCTGACGTCGCACATCCGGGCACAGGAAGCTGATGCACGTCTTCGAGGTCCTCGCCGATCCCGTGCGCCGTCGCATCCTCGAGCTGCTCGCCCCGGGGGAGATGGCGTCCGGTGAGGTCGTTGAAGCGATCGGGGCCGAGTTCGGGATCACGCAGGCGGCCGTGTCGCAGCATCTCAAGGTGCTGCGCGAGAGCGGCTTTGCGACGGTTCGGGCGGAGGCGCAAAGACGACTCTATTCGGTCGACGGTGCGGGGCTTCGGTCGGTGGATGCGTGGATCGGTCAGTTCAGGAATTTCTGGGAGCCGAAGCTGGACGCGCTGGCGACGGAGATCGCGCGCGGCAAACGGGAGCGACGTCACGCGCCGATGACCAAACGGAGCGGGAAGAGGGCGTGAGCTCCATAATGTAGGATGGGTTTCGCTTCGCTCTATCCATCCTGCGCGCTCATCTCCCCAGCGCCATCCGCGCTTTCGATATCAGCGCGTTTTCGTCCCGCGCGTTCGCTTGTCATCAGCGTGAACGCGCGTTTTGCCGGCAGCGACCGGGCGGCCCTTCACGTGATCGATGAAGGCTCTCAGTTTCGGCATCGTTTGATGACGGCTCGGATAGTAGAGAAACACGCCCGGCGCCATTGGCGCGAAAGACTTCAGGACCTGTGCGAGCTTTCCCGTCTTCACCAGGCTGGTGGCGATCGGCGCGGGCACTTGCGCAAGTCCCATGCCTTCCACGGCGGCGCCAAGCATGGTGGGAAAGTCGTGGGCAATCAGCGGCCCCGAGACGATCGCTTCGACTGTCTTGTTGCCATCGACAAGAGACCAGGGCGCGATCGATCCGTTGCTGCGGCGAATGCGCAGGCATGCGTGCCGACGCAGGTCGTCGATACGCTCGGGCCGCCCGTGCCGGCTTAGATAGTCGGGGCTGCCGACGACCACGAACGGGAAGGGGGGCGTCAGCCGGACCGCGACCATGTCGGTGGCGATGAACTGGCCCATCCGGACGCCGGCATCAAACCCCTTGGCCGCGAGGTCGACCAATTCCTCGCCGGCGGCGATTTCCACTTCGACCTCGGGATAGGCCTGGCAGAAGGATGCGATCAGCGGCTCCAGCAGGATCGGTATCACCGCGCGCGGCACGGTGAGGCGCAACAGTCCAGTCGGCCGCTGCCCAAGATCGCGCGCAACCTCGCTTGCGGCGACAAGCTCCTCGAAAGCGGGTTTTGCGCGCGAGAGGAACCGCGCGCCGGCCTCGGTCAGGCCGACACTGCGTGTCGTGCGTATGAACAAGGCTGCGCCGACACGTGCCTCGAGCGCGCGGACCGCCTGGCTGATGGCCGATGGCGTGACGCCGAGCTCCGCGGCTGCGCGGCGGAAACTGCGGTACTGGGCGACGCGCAGGAACGCTTCCACGCCATCGAGCGCGCCTTGTCTGACTGTGAAGTTCTGCTTCATAGCCCATCAACATTATCCCGAATAGTCGCTCGCGCCAATCGATCGTATGTCTCGCTCGCAGATCGGAACCATCGCTGATGGCGGACATCTGCGACGTCAGCGCGATCTCAGAGAACCAAGGGGGCCGCCGTGCTCCGGAAAACGAGACCGATGAAAGTCATCCGTAAATTTGTCGTCATGCTCACCCTAACCCTGATGGGAGCGACTTCCATGACCGATCCATCCGTTGCCCAAACACAAGCCATCTCACAAGCCATGTCGCCCACAACCACCGGGGTGATGGTCATCCTGACCGTGAAGGCGGGCGTCACGCGCGAGCAGGTCATGGCCGTCATGCCCGCTGAAATCCAGCAGACGGTGCAGCTCTATCTCAATGGGAAAATTCGCGAGTGGTATTCACGTGGCGATGGGCGCGGAGCGGTCTTCCTCGTCGATGCCGGGGATGTCGCCGGGGCGCAGGCGATCATGGAGGATCTCCCATTGGCCAGGCAAGATCTGATGGACCACGAGTATATCGCAATCGGTCCGCTTTTGCCGCTCCGCTCGCTCATGGCCAATCCCGAGCGTCGGCAATAAGGGCGAGACTCGGATGGAGGGCGGCCGATGACCACCGATGCTGCTCCCGCTGCGATCGCCCCGCCGCTTCGGGCCTGGCATAGCCTGCTTTGGACCGTCCCATTCACGGCACTGTGGACCTCGTTGCTCTACGCGCTAGTCGCGATCTGATCGGAGGCCAAAATGACGACAGAAACTCTCTTCCAGATACATCTTGTCCTCGGTTATGTCGCGTGGCTGCTCTGCTTCGGCACGTATGTCTGGCCCTGGCTCAGGTCGATGGACGGGCGCGACGCGCACCGTGCCATCGCCACTCTGCACAGCTTCCGCTTCTTCGGGCTCGTCTTCATCCTTCCCGGCATCGTGAGCCCGGACCTGCCGGCTCGCTTCGCCATGTTCGCCGCCTGGGGCGACTTCGCGACCGGGGTGCTGGCCATGCTGGCGCTTCTCACGGTGAGGATACGCACGCTCTTCTGGCTGTTCGTCGTCGCCTTCAATCTCGCGGGCACGGTCGATCTCGTCGTCGACTACTATGACGCCATCCAGGTCGGCCTTCCCGCGCATGCGGAGTGGCTTGGCTCAACCTACGCGATCCCGATCATCTACGTGCCGCTGCTGATGATCACGCACGTCACCGCGTTCTATTTTCTGGCACGCCCTCGGCTCGGCGCCGATGCCGCGGCACTGGCCGGCGCGGCCTGAGACGAACCGCTAAAGTAGGAGTTCCCTCCGACAGAGGCCTCGCCCTCCCTACCAATCGGCGGCTGCCTCGAGCAGCCGTTGGCGCATGAAGGCAAGGCGCGGCCGTTTGCGTTCCGGTCGGCGTATGAACGGTGAGGATTGAGCCGATCAGGTCACGCAACGGCCGGGCTGCAGAAGCCTTGCGACTTCCGTGAGCGCGCTGACCACGGGCTCGCAGGCAAGTGTCGGCTTACGGCTCTGATTCCGCAGCAGCGTCGGCGGCTTGGTGGTGCGGGCCTGCGCAGCCGGAATACGCAGCAAGACCGAGGTATCGGCGAGATCGTTCAAGCGCAGCGAAACCGTTTTCGTCGGAACTGCGAAAGGCTTGCGGTCGGCAAGATGATCTGCCTTGCCGGCGCGATTGACGATGTGGCTTGGCTGTTCGGAGACCGCCTGCCGGCGGTTTACGAGGTCGTGACCTGAAGCGTATTGCACTGCACCGAGCGTCAACGCGGTCGCGACAGCGCCTAGAAGAGCTTTGCGAATCTGTGACATGGCTTCGCTCCTCGCCCCATGGCGATTGTCGTTCCTTACGCAGCGCCCCCTCGGCCCATCGCTTCCTGTGGTCGCTTTCTAATGGCCGGCGGTTTCACCATGCCTTCGTGAACGCCGGAAAATGGTTTCATCCCGGCAGGTTTTGTTTCGTCGCATTGAAGGAGGTCTTGGTTCCCGCGTTCGCACAGCGGTTACGTCCGCGTTGGGTCTTGGGTGTGTGCAAACGGATAGGTCGGCACGCGGCCGTGGTCGCCAATCGTTGCAGGCGGCCGATGTCTCGCGTCGGAGCGTCCAATGACTGGCCAAAGTGGGTATCGCGACGCGATATTGCGCTTTTGGAGGCACTTTCC
>NZ_JBFRFR010000115.1:0-17008 GCF_052114925.1 Bradyrhizobium sp. 2TAF36
AAAGCCCGGCACCGTCCAGTTCTTCGATCCCAAGCAATACGATGCCAAGACGACGCTCGTTGAGCAGCCGATTGTCTGGAATGCCTTTCCTAAGACCCTGATCCTGAAATTTGGACGCGACCGCGCGCTCCAGGAGGCTGACAGTCTATGGCCACTGTCACCTTATGACGCTTATCATAAACCGTACGATAGCTCGCTGCCGGCGCAGCGGCTGATGCTGGCAAACACGAAGGTCTGGTTCCGGCCGCTCGATGAATATTGCGAATGGTTCGTCGAGCGCGATCCTGCCACCGGACGGATCGCGCGAGTCACCTTCACGTCTGAACCGCCTGAATACTGGACCGCGATCTTCGGTGGGAGCGTCAACATCGATGACGGCGTGTCCTATCGCTTCTCCGGCAACCCCGAATACGCCGCCCACCTCTATCGTGAGCTCACGGGCAAGCCGGTCGAGGTCGACGACCTCCGGCTCAAGGTACCGTTTGGGGGGCTGCAGGTGGGCGACTACAACCCCAACAATAAGTGGAATACGACCCACGGCATTGTGCATCTCAATTGCCCGCCGAATTCGATCGGAGCCGAGATCAGGCTGGGTGCAGACGCCACGATCTTGCGACAACGCCGGGATGGAACACCGGTCACGTCGCCGGACGAACTAATCTGCTGTTCGCGCTATGGGGGCGCCAACCGAAACAGCGATCCCACGATCGGGGCCACCGTCAATGCACTCGCGCGACTGAAAGCGATGGTGACGCTCGTCAATCCGGTCGGTCTTTACATGGATGATATCAACCTGACGGGGTGGGAGCCGCCGGATGGGATTGCACCAGCCGAATGTATCCGCATCGTGAGGGGCGAGCCCGGTCGGATCGAGCGGCTGGTCGTCGAGGTGCCGCGCGAAACGGGGCGCACGCTGAGTGATCTCATGATCGGCGGTGTACCGCTGCGGTGGGGCGGGCAGATCGCCGAATGCATCACCGTCAAGCTCGTGGGTGGCGCAACCGACCTCGCAACCGTGCCCAACGACAGGATCGAATGCGTCGGCCAAGCGTGCGTGCTGCGTTCCGACACGCGCCTTCTGCGTGCCATCGATGTCGGCACAAACATTCCACCGGGTTTGATGCCGGCTTTTTCGGGGCCGCATAGCCACGAGGGCCGCGGCGCCGGCCCGGCCGTGGTCGCAAGTCTCAACTATTCGCGCCGCGCGCATGGGGGCATCTGATGGCCAAGAGAGCAATCGTCGCCGGCAGGAAACCGGTGGTCGCAGACACGAAGCTCCGTGCAATGGCTCCATTAGAGCCCGTACTGGAACTGGATGACATCCAGGGAATCGCGGCTCCCGGCTTTCTCAAGCCGCATCATGCCCTGGTATATCTCCGGCTGCCCGAGGCGATCTTGCAACTGATTGCAATCCGCGAGCATCTGGCCGCCATGGCGTCCGCCGGGGCGATCGCGTCGGGAAGGAAGACGCTTGAGGATCGAAGGCAGCATCGCCAGTTCGCCGCAGGGTTCGCCAAGCGAGAGGCCCGCGCGCCGCTCGTGGCACTTGCTTTCACCGCCCAAGGGCTGGGGCGTTTCACGCCGGCGGTAAGTCAGTTCAAGAGCCCAGCGTTTCGCGGGGGGCTTGCGGCGCGGTCCGGACTCCTCGGTGACCCTGTCGATCCGGACGATCCCGCCGCGGCGTCCAATTGGGTCGTCGGCGGCCCCGGAAACGAACTCGACGCAATGTTCGTCGTCGCTGGCGACCATCAGGCTGACGTTCGTTCCCTTGCGCAGCGCATTGCGGGAGATCTCGTGGGGCTGGGAGCGAACGTCGCGATCCAGCACGGCGACGTTCGCGCCGATCAACCCGGACATGAGCATTTCGGTTTCGATGACGGGGTGTCGCAGCCAGGAATCCGTGGGCGCGCCAGCCATGCGCCGGATGACTTCGTCACGGACCGTAAACTTGACGCGGGCGATCTTCCTGATGCGTGGCTCTACGGGTATCCGGGTCAGGACCTGGTCTGGCCAGGGGAATTTCTGCTGGGGTATCCTGTGTCCGGCGCCGATCCGCTTCTCCCGGGGCCGACGCTGCCCTGCGAACCGTGGATGAGAAACGGCAGTTTCCTGGTCTATCGGCGCCTGAGGCAGGATGTCGCCGGCTTCTGGCAGACAATGCGGCGCGAAGCTGCCCGCCTTTCGAAAACTTCCGGCTTCGAGGGCCTGACGGGCGAGGCGCTCGCTTCGCGGCTGGTCGGGCGCTGGCCAAGCGGCGCCCCCGTTCTCCGGACGCCGGACAAGGACGATCCCGATCTCGGCGCAGACGACATGGCCAACAATGATTTCCGCTTCGACAATAGCACGCCGGCCCGTGCGGGTGGCCCGTCACCGTTTGCGGACGCGCAGGCAGATCCGGTCGGGATCGTTTGCCCCGCGGGCGCGCATATCCGCAAAGTCAATACGCGGGATAGCGGCTCCGACATGGGAGGAGGCAACGCTTCCCAGACGCGGCGCCTATTGCGCGTTGGCGTTGCCTTCGGCGAAAGCCTCGCAGACCGGTATGGCGACGGCGGTCCCGATCCGCTCGAAGGAGACCGCGGCCTTTTGTTTCTCTCGATCCAATCGTCGATCGAGGACCAGTTCGAGTTTCTTCAGGCGCGCTGGATCAATAGCGGATCGCGCCCGCGTGGTCCTGGCGGGCATGACATGATTGTCGGTCAGAATGCCGCTGCGCCTGACGGGATCCGGCGCTGTCATCTCTTCGGCGCGCAGCTCCAGTCCGCAGAGGTGAGGGCGCAAACGGCGTTCGTCGCACCCAGCGGAGGTGGATACTTTTTTCTGCCATCTCTGACCGCGCTGCGTGAGGTCGTGCTGGCGTCATCATAACGGGTGAGTGCGGCAGGCGTGCGAGATCAGGCGCCGCGATCGCCGATCGTCAATGACGCCCACGTCGGGGCTCTCGTCCATATGGTCATTCGTTCGGGATACGGCGCCTGATGACCGCTTTGGCTGTGTCCGCCGTTCTTGCGCGCGCGTCGTTATATTTGTCGCGCAGTTGTACGAACGCCTCTTCCTTCTCGGCCTCTTTTGCCACGCTGAAAAGCCAGTCCGGATTCTTTAAAGCATACGATCGCTCCAACGGCCGGCGTCCTTCATGCACCGCCTTGCGAAATTGCGCGATGTTCATCGTGGAGATGCCGAGCCGTTGCATTTCCCGAAGTTCTGCCGTCATCGTCTTGGCGCCAAAATCTTCGAAATGCCGATCCACAAGCTCGTCGACGATCACATGCAGCTCGGCAGAGGCCTGCCGCTCTGCGCGATAGGCTTCTTGATGCGGCCGGGCGGACTCTCGGTTCGTGAGCGTTCCGCTGGTGATGTCCCACGCTCCAGCACATTTAGGGCAGTTTATTCCGTAGGAAATGTCAGCCGAACTCCACGGGTTGTCTTGCGTGGTAACGCTCTTCACAATCGCTCCGCTTCCGCACGGGCACGGACCCACCGCAAACTCGACTGTCTCTGAGGTGCTCATCACACTTTCCCTAAATCAGCGCTGCCTTGCGCCGTGGCCGGCGCTCCAGAAGAGTGTCTCACTGCGCGGCCGGACCCGCGGCGGCTTCGTCTGCACCCTCCCGGTCCTGGACTTGCTCTTAGAACTTTCTCAATAGACTTGCGGCCAAGCCGGTTCCGGACAGATGGAGCCCGATCTCGTCCAGCGGATTGTCAGGTGAACCGGATTGAGAACCCCAATTCATCGTACTGACCAAAACATCATCTCGGTCCCACGCAAGAAATTTTGCATGAACTTGCGGCGTCGCCACGGCGATCAATTCGACAACGCCATGCAGTCGTTCGCGGTGCGCCTTGACGTGCCGCCGCTTGATTGGTCCTGTCTGGCGAGAGTAATAAACGCGGACATCGTCCAACCTGCGCCCGGCGATCTCGGCTGGGTTGAACAGCGCCGGCACCATGGGGGCTCCGACCTTGTTGGTACAGCAGACGAACCGCTCGGTGGCCTCGTGTGCCACCGTCCGGAGCAATCGCTCGTGTTCGTCAGCCTGAAGGATGCTCAGCCGAACCAGAATTCGATCATCCTCCTCAGCGAATCCCGTGATGAAGAAGCTTCTCTTGACCGCCGCGGCCCTGATCGCGTTGCCCGCCAGCTCACATGCCTCTTACACCGAGTGCACCGTGCCGAAGGAAACTGAGCTGGCCAACCGGCCCGGCGGACAGACTGAGCCGCGCTGGTTGCCGATCGAGAAGGGCCAGAAGGTTGCGATTCGCGACACGTATCGCGACTGGGTCTTCGTCGTCCATTTCGACAAAGATTCGGGCGAGTCCAAGTACGGTTGGGTCCAGCGCGACGACCTGGCGAACTGCCGGTCGAAGGACGGCACGCCCTAGCGCGTAGCCGCAGGCCGCGCTGCTGATCCAGAATAGATATTGGCTGATCCAGAATAGATATTGGCGAGGTCCGAAGGGTGGTTACCAGGTAAAGTATGCCCCCTAAAGCCGCATGCGCCAACGACCGCAAAAACGCAGTCAAAACGGGCGTTTCCAGGATCTTTGGCAATCGAACAGGCAGGCGATGCTGGCGGCGAGTACCTCCCTGAGCTCGACAATGCGCGCTTGATTAATCGCGACATGTGACACATATTAGGCGACACATGACGCGAGGGCTACTTTGACTGCTGCAGCCGAGAAACCGGCTCCAAAGGGGCCAGGCAATGATCTGCAGAAGGTGGCCGATTTGCTCGGCGGGCCGCGCATCCTGTCGCGCCRCATCACAAGCACCCTCGACGCCCACGAACTGCTGCTGGACGGACTGCCAGGCTCCGCGCTGACCCACTTCGTCAGTCACCTCCTCTTCATTCAAACGGACTCGCTGGAAAAAGCCTTCGGAATGAGCCTTCGCACCTTTCAGCGACGCAAGGACGCTCCGGACAAGCCGCTCAGCCAGGAGCAAAGTGGGCGGACCTGGAAGTTTGCCGAAATCCTGGCCAAGGCCACGGACGTGTTCGGTTCGCAGGAAGAGGCAGAGCAGTGGCTCGAGCGTCCGGCCATCGGTCTTGACCAGCGTCGCCCGATCGATCTGCTTGCTACTCCGGCGGGCATCGAGCTCATTGAACAGTACCTCACACGGCTCGCATACGGCGTCTATGCATGACGCCTTCTGTAGAGCCATTGGGAGGCGGCAAGCTCATCGCTTGGCGCCTCGATCAGGCGCGCTTTGCGTCGAACTGGGATAGTGGCGAAGGCGCATTCCAGGTCGGCGGCCGGTGGAACAGCAAAGGCGTTCGCGTCGTGTATTGCGCGCTTGATCCAGCGACCGCGATCCTCGAAGTGGCGGTTCACAAAGGCTTCAAAGTGCTCGACACTCTGCCGCACGTACTGACCGCGCTTCATATCGCCGCCGTGTCCGACGTTCAAATCGTTCGCGCTGCCGACGTTCCGAACGCCAATTGGCTGCGACCGGGAATCCCAGGCGCGGGCCAGCAGGCGTTCGGTGATGCGCTCTTGGCCAAGCACAAATTCGTCGTGATCCCAAGTGTGGACAATCACAGCTGGAATCTGATTTTCGACCCGACCAGGGCGGAAGGCGCGTACCAGCAGCACCTTCAGGAAGCGTTCGCGCTCGATACGCGCCTTCATCCTTCGACATCACCGCTCTAATTCGGCCCCGTAGCAGCGACCGGCCGCGTGTGAAATATCGAAGAGGTGCGGTCACGGGCAAAGTGTGTCCCCTAGTCCCGTCTCCAAAGTATTGCGATCGCAAGAGCCAGTTTCGGCGCGGCGACCCGCTGGCGGGTGGCGCAGGGTAAAGTAGGTCCCCTTGGACAAGCACGTTGTGACAGCCATCGTCCTGGCGACGAATTTACCCCCGGCCTGCGACAAGGCGAGCCGCCTGCCGGAGGTCGCTCACGGGAATGGTTCGGCTGAATTTGCCCCGGATCTTCGGCGTCATCACGGTTCCCCGGGGTGAGGCTGTTCGAAGCAATTTTTCTCCCTCTCTAGGCGTAACTGTTACGAACTCGTACCCGGTACGAGTGTCTGGATGGGCTTTCCTATCGCACCAAGCGGTTTATATTGCAGGGGCGAAGATCTGGATGGCGCAATGGGTATTCCCGAGCACGACAAGCTCTCGATTGACGATTTTTTCAATGCCATTTCCGGCAGCGAGGTTCGCTACGAGCTCGTGGGGGGCGTAGCCTATGCCATGGCCGGCGCCAAAGAGGGGCATAACGTCATCTGCAGCAACGTCCAGACCGCCTTTGTTCCGGCCGGGAAGAAGAACGGCTGCCGCACCACATCGAGCGACACGGCCGTCCAGACTGGTCCGGACACGATCCGATATCCCGACGTCGTCGTGGATTGTGGCCCGCCCAATGCGTCCGCAATGACGGCCTCCAAGCCGACCCTGATCGTCGAAGTCTCCTCGCCGGGCACCGCCGTCTTTGACTACGGAGACAAGCTGCGCGAGTACCAAGATTTGAAGAGCGTCGACACGGTTATCCAGATCGAGTCCGAGATTGCGCTCGTTAAGGTTCACCGACGGCAAGAAGACGGAAAATGGACTGAGGAAAAGTTCGAGGAATTTGACGTCGCCATTCCGCTTCCGACGTTGGGCACGTCCATCTCGCTGAACGAGATCTACGATACGCTCGATGTGAGACCTCGACCGCGTCTCCAGATCGTAAGAAGCGATCACACCCCTCGTTGAGACCTTACCATAGGCCGTAGAAGCGGCCTGACCGAGTGCCCTATTTCCAGGACCGAGAGAAAAGCCCCGCCGTCGCTGGCGGGGCTTTTTGTGTTTCAGGCTAAGGGACCTACTTTGCCCCGATTAGGGACCAACTTGTAGGGGACGCCTTATGGTGGGTGGCTTCGGCATAGTGCTCCGTTGCCGTCGGGACGGTTTCCATCTGGTCGGAGCGGACGGCAATGCGTCTAAGTCTCCGGCGAAGCCGCGCCCGGATCTTCCTTCTCCCCGGTGGCGACGATCTTGAGCGAACCGTCCGGAAGCGGCCGCTGCAGTGCTTTGGCTTCTTCCCAAGGGGCCTGCATCCATATGTCGTACTCTTCGGTCGTCGTAAGGACGACCGGCATCGCTTTTGGATGCACGCGCTTCACCTCGGCATTCGGCTCGCAGGTCAGAAAGCCGAAAACATCGGCTGTGACCTCGCCTTCCTTCGCCTTGCGAACCGAAGTCCAGTTAGTCCAGATGCCTCCGAACGCGAGCGGCGAGYGGCTCTCATCCGTAGCAAACCACACGGGCACCTTCTTGCCGTCGATGGTGTCGTATTCGCTGAAGCTGGTGAACGGCACCAGACAGCGATTGTCTGCGCCGAGCCACCGCTTCCAATGCTTGCTGCTGGTGTTGCGGATGTTAGTCGTGCCACTATCCGGCTCCAGCCGCAGCAGCTCCTTGAAGTCCACCGTCTTGCCCTTAGCTTCTAGTTTCTCTGCGCGTTTCCTCGTCGCATCCATCAGCGCCTGCGCCGAGGAAGGCATGCCCCAACGTGCCATGACGAGTTCGCGTCCCTCGGCCCCGTTGCGAACGATCGGCGCTGGGTAGTCCGGGGAGATGCCCGGCATCGACGGAAGGTTTCCGACGCGACTGTTCAGCGCCCCAAACAAGCGGCGGATCGCATCTACGTTTTTGGTCATCGAATAGAGATTACAGATGTGGACGGCCCCCCGCTTGTCAGGATTGTAGCAGACTTCTGGCCAGATCGCTTGCTATCAGATGTCCGGCCTGTTTGCGCGGACAAAGCCCGCTGGCCGAGATGGTGTTCGCTACGCACGCTCCAAGCACATAGGCGACATTCGTGATGCCAGTGTAATCTACGGAAGCTCGCGCGTATCGACCGATCGGTCCTTCCATCTACTGCGTCCTGCAAGTTCGTGGGCTATCCGGCGAGCAACCTCGACCGGTACAACGATTTCAGTCAGATTGGCATGGCGGCCACTGGGCGGTTGTACACGCCGCCTGATATCATCAATCGCCAAGCGATACGGGCGAACTTGTTGGCCAAGGCCACCGCCACCAACTTCGGCGGCTTTCGCTCCAGTAGGGAAGCGAGCCAGGGTGTCGGCTTATGACGGCCCTTTCGAATATGCCTTAGCAGCGCGGTCGCGCCGACAATCAACGTCTGGCAGATCCTTGAGAACTCGTGCCCGTCGCGATGGGTCTCATGGATGGGTCATATTTTGGATGACCTCGTCAGCGGACCCGATGATTCCGACCCGCTCCAGGCCGCGCAACATGCCCACGGTCGATAGCAAGTGCAAGTTCGGCAGCTTGCGGAAGAACCGCACGCCAGGGACATCCACGTCCTCAAATAGCACGAGCACCGGTTCGCTTGCCGTGAGATAGTTTTCCAGCCCGTCGGACATGAAATCGACTATTGCGACCTCTCCTGCGTTTCTGCGCGGCGGCAGTCCCTCTCGATGCTTCTCGCGTTCGCGACGTCCCGTTTCCGTATCTTCGATTTTGAACGGAGGTTGGTGCGCATCGATGAAGGCCTTCACTTCGCGATCCTTAGGATAGTTCACGGGATCGCGCGTGAGTTCATCGTAGACCGCGTCGACGACGACGATGGGCATGTCCAATTTCAGAAGGAGCGGCAGCTCGTTTGCAACCCAAAGGCTATTGAATGGCCCAGCGTCTGGAATGACGAGGGTACAGCGCTTCGTCACGACCGCCTCCAGATGCGGGCAAATGTCGTCGCTTGGTTTTCGATTTCATGTGCCGGCAGGCAGGGGAGCGGTAAGTCTGCCTCGCCAAGGCGGACGAGCAGTCCGGCGTAGTCCCTAAGCCCGAGAGCCTTCATCGCCTGCTCTTTGGTCATCCGCCCTTGCGAGAAGGCCAGGAGAGGATCCTCGGTCGCTTCGACCTTGCGGCCAGCCGTCACTGTCTCGAGATGATCCCGGACGATAGCCGTAAGCGTGGTCCCATGGCTGGCCGCGTAAGCCTTGGCCCTCGCAACCAGATCGTCTGGCAAGTTGAACGTCGTGTTCCTGAGCATGGCGCACCTTTGATCACATATATATGTGATCAAGCTGTGCTGGACAATGAGATCCCGTTTCCGATACAGACCGGGCTAAGCCGCGAAGCGATTTACAAATTTTCCGCCCGGCCGACATCCGACCGTTGAACCCGTTCACTGGGCGACAAAGGTGATCAAAAGCGGCCTGGTTGAGGCCATCTAGAGGTTGGTGCCACAGGCCGTACCCACACTAACGGGCCTCTAAAGCCGAGGGCAATTCAACACGAAAATCCGGATAGCCAGAAGGTCGGCAACTCGCGCAAGCGCGTGGAGAACCGCCTCGGCCGTTAGCCCATCTCTTCGCGGCGCCGCGTGGACGGCGCCCGGCGTTCTACTGCTCGGCCGGGCATTCCGGGCAGCTGTCCCCGATCGAGTCCAGCACGTCGCGCAGCTCCGCGATTGCATCTTCGGAGGAGATGCCGGCCGGTGGATCTCGCCGCGCGATCTCGAAAGCCCGCTCGCAGGCATGTGGATCGGCGCGGTCCTGCATCCAGCCGTGCTCCTCGCACTCGCCGGATGGCACCGGCCTCCTGCAGCACCGCGATGGCCCAGCCGCGCAGCGTCCGGATCGCCGGCCGTCTTTCCTTGAACATCAGCATCGAATTGCTCCTGGCATCTGTCCGGCGAATCCTTAGAGGCCGCGGTGCGTTCCGCGCTGCTATCACAGCCCAGGGATTCGAAATCGCGGGGACTTAGTTTTTGCACCTGTTCCGACCGGTGCGGGTCAGGAACAAGGGGCCTGTGGCCCCATTGAATCGGCGCGTGTGAGTTGCGTGGAGTACGTCGATGACCGCCGATAAGAAGGTGCTGGAAGCCGTCGAGCGGGCGCAGGCCATCCTGGCCCGCTACTTGGAACCGGGCGAGAGGGACTGCGAGCGGACGATCAACGATCTTCTCGACGTCCTCGACCGCGACGAGGTCGTCGCCGCCGTCGAGGAAGCTCGAACAGCGCGGCGAGGCCGTCGCCGAGCTCCGGCGCCTTCTCGATCGAGGAGGTCACTCCTGGAGTTCTCCTCCGAGGAATGCGATGGAGCCCGATCTGCCGCCGATGCCGCCGGAGAGGCGCCCCCAGGATCTGATAATGGACGGCAGGGACATGCGCTTCGAGGGCTACCAGGTCGAGACCAAGGAGCACGCCGGCGAGTATCCCGACACGATGCCGCAAGTCATCGAAGTGACCGATGCGGAGGGGCGGAAAGCCGCCTACGTGCCGCTCAGCCGCGACGGCAAGGTCGTCGAAAGCTCGGCGGTCGTGAAGAAGCTGAAAGAGTGCGAAGATAGTCGCTGATCGCTCAAGCGGCGGGCGCCGGGTCTTCCTTCACGCCGCGTGCAACGATCCGGAGCGCCCCGTTCGGAAGCGGCCGCTGCAGCTTCAGGGCTTCTTCTGCGGGTGCGGTTATCCAGGTCTCGACCCCTTCCGGCGTCGTCAGGATCACCGGCATCGCCTTGGGATGGATTGCGAAGACTTCAGCATTGGCATCCCCTTCCTTGACTTTGCGGACAGACGTCCAGTTGGTCCAAATGCCGGCGAAGCAGGCGAGGGGGCGGGTCTCGTCGAGCGCGAACCAGATGTCGCCGCCCTCGGCCTTGTTGAATTCGCTAAAAGAGTTGAAAGGGCTCCACGCAGCGGTTCTCGACGCCGAGCCATCGGGTCCAATGTTTGCTCTTCACGTTGCGGATGTTGGTCGTTCCGCTCGTCACCTGTCCGGTGGCTCTCTACCCGGCGACATCGGAATCCGAGAAAATCTCGTTCAATCAGCTCAATCGAGCGACCGGTCACCGGATCAAGTACGTGAAGGTCGACGTCGATACCGGTGACGAGGTCGCGAACGAGGACATCGTCAAGGGCTACGAGCTCGACGAAGGACAGTACATCGAGGTCACCAAGGAGGAGCTCGAGGAGCTAGCCTTGGAGTCGACCCGCACCATTGAGATCGATGAGTTCGTCGACAAGTCCGAGATCGACCCGCGCTACCTGATCCGACCGTACTATCTCACGCCGGACGGTAAGATCGGTCACGACGCCTTCGCAGTTATCCGCGAAACCATACGCGAAATGGACAAGGTCGCGATCGGCCGCGTGGTTCTCACCAGCCGTGAGCACATTATCGCGCTCGAGCCGTTGGAGAAGGGTCTCGTCGGTGCGCTGCTGCGCTACCCCTACGAGGTCCGCTCCGAGCAGAAATACTTCGACGAGATCCCGGACGTCAAAGTCACCAAGGACATGCTCGACCTCGTAAGGCATATCGTCAACCAGAAGACGGGCACGTTCGACCCCGAGAAATTCGAGGATCACTACGAGACCGCGCTGGTCGACTTGATCAACCAGAAGCGCGCAGGCAAAACCATCCGCCCGAAGGAGCGGCCGAAGGGCGAGAACGTGGTCGACCTGATGGAGGCACTGCGCCAGAGCGTCGATCGGGAGGCTGCGCCGGCGAAGGCAGCAAAGCCCGCCAAGGAACCGCGCAAGGTGGCGGCGGGCCAGAAAGAGATGTTGATGCCGATCCAAGGCAAGAAGCCGGCGAGGGAAGCTGCGGCGAAGAAACCCGCCACGGGCCAGCGGCGGAAGTCGGCTTAGAGGGTTGATGTCCGGGGCACCGGCGGTGCATCAGGAGGCCGCGGCCCAACGCGCGACAAAGTGCTTCAACCGGACGGTTCGATGACCTTCACCATCGGCATCATCTCGGATACGCACGGCCTGCTCAGGCCGGAGGCGCTGCGCGTGCTGGCCCATGTTGACCACATCATTCACGGCGGCGACATCGACGATCCCGAGATCATCACCGCGCTGCGGAGAATTGCCCCCGTCACGGCGATCAGAGGAAACGTGGACACGGGCGAGTGGGCCACCGAATTTGCCGAAACCGAGTTCGTGCGGCTTGAAGGACGGTTGTTCTACGTTCTGCACGACCTCAACACCCTGCAAATCGATCCCGTGGCTCAGGGCATCGATGTCATTGTTTCGGGCCACTCCCACGTGCCGAAGATCAATACCGTCGATGGCTTGCTCTACCTGAATCCCGGCAGTGCTGGACGCCGACGCTTCAAGCTACCGATCACGCTTGCGCGCCTCGAAATCACGCCCGACGGTCTGAAACCGATCATCCACGATCTTGAGGTTGGATAGGCCGCGCCGCCGCACGTCCAGTCAGGCGAAACTTTCGGTGCCGTTGCGGCGAATGCCGATTTCGACGCTCGGTGCTACTTCCCGATCCAGACGGTCATGCCCGGCTCAAGGCCTGCCGCCTCCCCCTGCGGGTCGAGGCGTTCGGCATCTTGACGTGGACGGCGCGCCTGTATGTGTTGGGGTGGTTGTCCGGCGGCAGGCGGTCTACTTCAACTCGATCATTTTGATGCGGGCGCGGCATCCGGCCTGGTTCCGGGAGGATCTGGCGCGGCTCTTCAAACTGTTGGCGGCTCGCGCCGTTCAGCCGCGCGTCGTCGAGCGAATCTCCTTCGCTGAAGTTGCCGAGGCGCACCGGCGTCTAGAAGCGGGCGGTTGTCGCACCATCAACGAGAACGCGAACTCACGGCGTAGACGAGACCTCGTGCGCCGTCAGGCGCGTTCGATCTTGCTGCGGTCCGCAGTTGCCCCGACCCTCGAGAAAGCAGCATGGCGTCCCGCAAGACGCGACGGGCCGGTCCTCCGTGTTTGATCTAGCGCAAGAAACTGGGATCGCTTTCAAGATAGCTTTCATCATTCAATGGTTCGTTGGAGGCTGCAATGATCATTGAGCGTCTATCCCGGGAACACCGCAACATTGAGACGCTGCTCTCCGTGCTTGAGCGCGAGCTTGAGATCTTCGATCGCGGGGACAACCCCGACTATGAGGTCATTCGCGCGATTATCAGCTACTTCGAGCTCTATCCTGAGCTGTATCATCACCCCCAAGAAGAATTGGTCTTTACCAAACTAAAGCTTCGAGATCCAGCCGCGGCGGCAAGGGTTGGCGATCTAACGCTTGAGCACCAAAAAGGGACCCAGCGTTTGCGCCGCGTCGCTCAGGCGATCGACAGTGTTCTGGCGGATCGGGAGATTCTTAGGCAAAATGTGAACAACATCGTTCGCGATTTCATAGAGAGCGAGCGGCGTCACATCATGACCGAAGACCGTGATTTCTTCCCCGCCGCCCTTAAGGTTCTAAAGCCTTCAGATTGGACTGAGATCGCTTCGGCCTCAACGAATCATGAGGATCCGCTGTTTAGCGAGGCTGCCGAAGAAACCTTTGACGCGCTACGAGCTCGAATCTTGCAGATGGAGCAAGAGTCCGAAGTCCAACGACGCTAGAAGTGCAGTCAAGGACTCTCGATTTTGATCAAAGTGCTTCAAGGCACACGCCAGCAAGAATTGACGTGCAGTGGGGTTAGCTAGTTGATGAGCGTCCAAATTGGAGATTGTGTGATTGTTCGAGCCTACGGAAGGCAATTGGATCAATTGCGCGCGGAAGCGTCCCGCATGGCACGAGGTAGACAAATCGACTGGTGGACCGTGGCGACGAAGGGACGCAGTTTTGCTTCGAGAGCGCTGAAGCAAAACAAGCGTTCACCTCAATGTGCGATAACTTCGCCGTCCCGTACGTCGAAGCCTAGTCTTGGCTGTCGTTCTTGTTCGTTCTCAATTCTACCGCGCTGGCGATCCGGCTGGTTGCAACCACACCGGACACAAGGGAGGCTCCACATGGCAGYGGTTTCAACACCGCATAACGAAAAATGCCCTCACTGTGGTTCCGGGTTAGTGCACCTTGAGTGGCATGAACGCATCAATGCTCAGGAGGCCCAAGAGCTCAGGCGCTGCTGGAACTGTAAGAGTGAATTTGTCACCGCCGTCGCTTCGGCCCGGACGAAGTCGTCAGTCGTCGACCGAACCATTTTTACGAACCTATTCGCCTGATCGATTGCGCCTGGGCCGATCGACAAGGAAATCGTTCGACGTCCTTTTGATGCGTTGAGACCGCGCTCTGGTAACGTGCGCGTGACTTAAGAGGTGCTGGTCGGAAGCAACGCCGAGCTTGGCCTTGATGCCGTTGTGCCTCCTCATTTCGAGCGCTGTCATGAAGTTCCAGACGTTGATGACCGTCACGATTGTTGCCATGCTCCCGCTATTCAATGCGGGAGCACAGGTGAACTTGTCGGCTGGCAGCACGTCGACCCAGCTATCCGACCTTATGATCGCGCTACAGTTCCAGCACATCAAATTATGGTTTGCCGGAAAGCTCAGCAATTGGGAATTGGCGAACTATGAGGTTCGACAGATCCAGGCAAACTTGCAGAAGGCAATGCCGTCTCCCGAAAGCTTGCGCTCGTCCCAAACTACCGAACAGCTGCAAGCTCTGGATCGCGCGATCCAACAGGAGGATGGTGCAGCTTTCGCCAAGGCTTACGCGGATCTCACGAACGGATGCAATGCCTGCCACCGCGCCAGCGGATTCGGTTCGATCACCATCCAGGTGCCGGTCAACTCGCCGTTCAGCGATCAGCTGTTCGCGGATCAAATCGCGCAGGGTCGCGCGCTTGCTCGCGGGACCTGCGGCCTCTGTCACGTCATCTCGGATTCTTCAAGGGAAAAACCAGCCTTTCGCCTTCCCGCGCCGAGCTTCAGCGAAATTGCCAGCCGGCCATCTTTTTCAGCCAACGATATCCGAGAGCTATTGACGTCAAACCACCGTCGCGTAGGCCCGAACCAGGCAATGCTTAAGCCAAAGCTCGTCGAATACCRGATCGATGCGATCGTTGCGTTCTTCGAGACCGTGCAAGCCGACCGGGCTCGCTAAGACCTGAGCTTAGGGTCATGGTCGTGCCGATCAGCGTTCTAGTCTTGAGTCTTTAGGCCAAGGATGTAATTCGCGAGAGCGTCGGCCTGATCGGGCGCGATGACGAGGTTCGGCATGTTCTGGTGGCTGGTCTTCAGGAACACTTTCAGCGAAAGTGCCGTCGTTCCATGCCTGTTTGCGATTGACGCGAAGCCCGGTGCCTGATCCGACATTCCAGGCATGTGCGGTTCGATTGCATGACACGGCTTGCACCATGCTTCCGCGAGGCGACGTCCTTCCAACGCGCTGTCTGCAGCAAGTTTAGATCCGTCCGCCTTGTGCACGCGGACGAGCAACAACGCTAATAGCGCGATCAGGATTACGAGGCTGATGTTGACTCGCATGCTGCGGAACATGTTCCGTCTCAACTCGCGGTTGGGGCACTCACAGCAACCGCGCGAGCGCCGGCGGRCATCTCATCGCCAAAACCGCCTGCCGATCAGCTGTTCTGGCGAAGGAAAGCAGAATGACCGAGCGCACTCGCCCTTAGCGCAGGATGCGGCTCTTTAGCACGCGATCAGGTCGGTATGTCCAAATCCCTTTGAGTAGTCGAGCAGGGAGACAATCGTGGGTGTCACGCGGAAGACGCAGACCTCCGAAGTGTTCGGCATGGGGAGATCAAGGCCCTTCTGGTTCGGATACCGCGAGATCAGGAGGTGCAAGGCTTTTTCGAATTCGGCGGGATTTGTTACGAGTTTCGCGCGTGCCGCCATCGATAGGCCCGCGATGTCCATCACTTGCGCGGGATCGTCATCCACCGTTAGCGAGACACGATCGTCCCTCGCTAGGTTAGCTGCCTTCTGGCTGTCCGCTCCGCAAAGGAAATAGATGACGAGCCCATCATTGGCGTAGCCGACAGTGGTCACCTGGGGCCAGCCGTCAGATCGTAGGGTAGCGATCCTCGTCGTCCGGTGCTGATCCAGAAGCCGAAGGATTTTCCGCCTGAACGTTTCGTCCATTGGTCGCCTCCGATTTGGACTAGTTTAGCCCCGAACTAGCGTGCGCGTTTTGAGGCAGGTCAAGTATCGAAGAAGCGGGCCGCCAAGCCTGGGCGCAGTCGGCCTGCCATACGCCTGAGGGCAATTGCGCCAATCGCTCTCGGAGGGAGCGGTGCTGTTTGGCAGTTATGCTTGTCGCTATTGCGGGCCCCATCGCCAACCGAGCTCATGCTTTGAGCTGCATCAAGCTGGCTCTGAACGGCGGTGACATCGTGTGGACTGGGAGGGCTGCTCCGATGCGCCGATTTGCCATGAAAGCGCTATTCACGGCTCTCGCTTTCAGAAGAGCCGAGAAGGAGCGAGTCGACTGGGACCGAAATATCTTGATCTTCTCGACGGTGGTGACCGTCGGGTTGGTTGCGCTCTATGTCTACGGCAAGGCTACCTCGCGTTGGTGAGCTGTTTCGCGGGAACGACTGCGATGATGCGATGCTTGCTGATACTTTCGACAATAGGTCTCGGGTCGAGCACCTGCGCCCATGCGCGCGATGAGGAGCAGCAACATGGCAAAGAGTTACTGCAAAAATTGTGCGCCCGCTGTCACTCAGTTGGTAGGACCGGCGCGAGTTCCAACAGGCAAGCGCCGCCCTTTCGCAGCTTCAGCGAAACCAAACTCTATGACAGCGACTTCCTGCAACGATTACAGGAGGGCTATAGCAGCATTCATCCCTCCATGCCGACCTTCCGCTTCAACAGGGACGATGCGGAGGCAGTCCTAAACTACATGAAGTCAATTCAGGAACCAACTAAGCCGAAACAATCTCCGCAGCGGTGAGGTTTGACCGTCTCCAGGAGACCAAAATACTCGTTCACGGACAATAGACGGCATCTTTGGGTGAAACCGGAGACCCAGTGGTCTTCCTCTTGAGAGCATCTGCCAGAATCCTCGGAAAGATTTTGACCTAGCTCATCGGCGCCTTGCGAATGGCTGCGTTCGTTGGAGGCGAGTGTTCGAGACTTGTCATTGATTCTGCTCAAACAACGGAGCTTGTTTCGGAAGAGAATGATGCAGGTAGTGTTGGAATGAGATCATGTCGTTTGAGCGGGTTCTACGATGGACTCTGGTTGCAATCGCAATCGCGGGATTAACCGCGGGTATCCTTGCGCGAGCTGCCGGCCGTCCTGATCTGGCCGATTTCGCCTGGGCAATCGGCACGGCACCCGTGATAGG